>CAYQJL010000249.1:0-10235 GCA_964417675.1 uncultured bacterium
GGGCGCAGCCTGGCTCAATCGGGAGGTTGAGGCGCGCCGCCTGCAGCGATAGACTGTGATGGCTTACATCGAATCACCCAGGGCCATCCCACGGAGGTAGCATGTTCACCCACATTCGTCGAATCGGCGGCCGGCTGCTGCTGTGCGCCAGCCTGGGCCTGGCTCTTGCGGGCCTCGGCTGCAGCGACAGCTCCACGGATCCGAATGGCAATGGGAGCACGGATCCGGTCCCGGCCTTCACACTGCGAGACATCAACACCGCCTCCGCGCGCGTGGGCCAAGATGTGAGCGTACGCGAATACCAGGGGAGTCTGCTGGTCCTCTATTTCGTCCAGGCCAACTGCCCCATCTGCCGGGCCCAGTGGGCCGGCATGGTGGAGGTTGTCGACTCCCTGCGGGCCGAGGGGTGGACGCATCTGAGCGGGATGGCCCTCAATCATCCGTTGGACGAGGCGAACTGGGGACTGATCGGCAACATGGGGATCGACATGCCCGTGTTGCAGGACACCTTGACGGTCGCCGGCGGTACGCAAGTGCCCGCGGTGGGGTCTCTGCTGCAGGTGAGTTCGAGATGGCATGATCTCTACATCCTGGATCGTCAGCAGATCCTGCGCCGGCGGGCCGGTGCCTATACCGGGGAGGATGTCGATCTGACCACGGTGCCAGGCCGCGAGACGTTGAGGGGTTGGATCGAGCAAGTGGGCTCGATGTAATGAGATTGCCCAGGGGCTCATCGCCAAGGAGATCGAACAGCGGTGCGTTGGTTGCGTGAGGACAGACCGATCGGCCACGCGTTGACCGACGCGATCGGAGACGCTCGTGCGGTGCGGGACCTTGCCGAGCTTCTGCTCCGGCCGGATGCCGGGGAGCGCCCCCGGGAGGGCGTTGCCCGCGCGGCCGGCTTGCATCTGGGCCTGCTCGGCCTGCGGGGATCCTCGCGCACCGTGGTGGCCGCGCATCTGGCCCGCCGCGCCGCCCAGGCCGGCCAGGGGCCGGTCGTCTACCTGACCGCGGACGACGCGACCCTCGAAGAAGCTCGTGAGGATCTTGGCTTCCTGCTGGGACGCGATCAGGTGGCCCACTTCCCTGATCTGTGCATCCGTCCCTACAGCCAGCAGATCCCGCAGGCGCGCCTGCAGGCCGGCCGCGTCGAGACGCTCGCGCGGTTGGTGCAATCGGGGCTCGCGGCGGGGGCCCCCGCCAGCGCCGGGCCCGACGGTGCGGAACCGGACCGCTGCGAGCCTGGCGGAGCCGACGAGGAGGGGGCCGAGGTCTCATCCGCGTCGGCCGCCAGCTGGTTGCGGTGCCGGCCGGCGGTCCTGGTCACGACGCCGCGGGCCCTGTTCCAGCGGATTCCCGCCCCGCGGCACTTCTCCCGCTTCGTGCGCACGATCACAATCGGGCAGCATATCGAGATCGACGATCTGCTGGCCTTCCTCGTCCGCCTGGGCTTTCAGCGGCAGACGCTGGTGGGCGAGTATGGCGATTTCAGCCGGCGGGGCGGCATCGTCGATGTGTATAGCTTCGGGTGCGAGAACCCGGTGCGCATCGAGTTCGACGATGATGAGATCGTCTCGCTCCGTGAGTTCGATGTGGCCACCCAGCGTTCCCTGCGCGTGCAGTCCCGGATTCCCCTGCTGCCGCTCAGCGAGGTCATCATCGATGCCGGCGATTGGGAGCGGCTGGACCAGGGTGGGCTGCTTCCTCCCCAGGGTTCCCTTCGGGAACACCTCGACATCCTGCGGGGGGAAGGGAGTTTCGACGGACTGGAATGGATGCTGTCCGGGTTCCAGATTCCCATGGGGTCCCTGCTCGACTACACCGGCCGCGCCTCGCTCATCGTGGCCGAGGATCCCCTGCTTATCGAGCAGCAGCTTGAAGCGGCGCGCCGTGAAGTCCTCGAGAACGTTCCGGCCGGTCTGGCCGCGAGGATTCTGCGGGCGCATGCCCGCGAGGCGGCCCGCGAGGCGGCCCGCGAGCCGGCCGGCGCCACTCTGCGAGGACGCCCGGATCCTGAGCATCCCGACGCGCAACACTCCGATGCAGACGACCCCGACGCGCAACACTCCGACGCGGACGACCCCGACAGGCAACACCCCGACGCGGAGTACCTCGAAGATGATCCTGTGATCGTAGATTTCAGCGGCGATCCCGACGAGGATTTCGATCTGCTTGCCACGCTCTTCTCCAATCCGGATGAGCTCTTCTATATGGATGAGTCTCTCGGGGACTTGCTGGCCGCGCATGCCACGCTCTATGTCGGCATCGGCACGGCGCCGGCCAACCGCCCCCCCGCGGGGAAATCCGAATCACGCGGCCGCCGCACCGGGTGGACGGCCGGAGAGCAACTTCAGGGGATCGATCCGCTGGAGTTCAGTCCCCACAAGAAGCGGGGCACGGCCGAGTGGCGTCAGATGCTGGCCCAGAGCATTCAGCAGCGCCAGCGGGCCGAGCGGGAGCCCCCGGCCCGCCGCCGCGCGCCGGCCCGGGACGCGGCGGACAATGCCGCGCTGGCCGGATGGGATACGGACCGCCCGGCCGAAGGCGTGCAACTCGATGCCGGGGTCATGGAAGCCGAGCTGGGCTGGTCCGACCAGGCCGAGGCGGCCAGTCTGCTGGCCTACACCCCCCGGCAGTTCACGCTGGAGACGAAGGCGCAGGAGCATTTCGGCCGCAACCTGGACCTGGTGCGCGACTACATCGGCACGCTCCAGGCGCGGGGGCTCTCGGTGACCGTGCTCTGTGACACGAGCAATCATCGTGAGCGGCTCGAGGAGCTGATGGATGACGTGGGTGCCGCCTTCGTGGTCGGCAGCCTGGCGGGTGGGTTTGTGGTTCCGGAGCTGAGATTGGCGGTGCTGACCGATCACGAGATCTTCGAACGCATCCGGCGGAGGCGGGCCGGACGCCGCTACAGCCGGGGCATTTCCCTCAAAGAGCTTCTGGCCATGCGGCCGGGTGATTTCGTCGTGCACATCGAGCACGGCATCGGCGTCTACCGCGGCATCGAGCGCTTGACGGTCAACGGGCACCTGACCGACTGCATGAAGATCGAATACGCCAAGGGGGACAAGCTCTTCATCCCGGTGGATCAGCTGAATCTGGTGCAGAAGTATGCCGCCGAAGAAGGCGCCACCCCGGCGCTCAGCCGCCTCGGAACCAACCAATGGGCCAAGACCAAGGCACGCATCAAGACGTCGATCAAGGAGATGGCCGCCGAGCTCATCAAGCTGTACGCCGCCCGGAAGGCCCGCCCCGGCTATGCGTTCCCGCCGGATGCCGTCTGGCAGATCGAAATGGAAGCCCGCTTTCCCTACGAGGAGACCGCCGATCAGCTCACGTCGATCCAGGACGTCAAGAGCGACATGGAGCGCGGCGCGCCCATGGATCGGCTCATCTGCGGCGACGTCGGATACGGCAAGACGGAGGTCGCCATCCGGGCCGCGTTCAAGGCCGTGCTGGACGGCAAGCAGGTCGGGTTCCTGGTGCCGACCACCTTGCTGACGCAGCAGCACCTCAATACGTTTCGCGAGCGTCTGCGCGGGTATCCGGTTCACATCGAGATGCTCAGTCGTTTCCGCACCCGCAAGGAGATCACGCAGGTGCTCGCGGAGCTGGCGGCCGGCAAGGTGGACATCGTCATCGGCACCCATCGCCTGCTATCGAAGGACGTCAAGTTCAAGGAACTCGGCCTGGTCATCATCGATGAGGAGCAGCGTTTCGGCGTGGCGCACAAGGAACGCCTCAAGCAGATGCGCACCGAGGTCGATGTTCTCACCCTGACCGCGACGCCGATTCCGCGGACCCTCAACATGGCGCTCCTGGGTGTGCGCGATATGAGTTCGATCCGGACGCCACCGCGCGACCGCCGGCCGATCAAGACCGAGATCGCCGAGTTCAATGACGAGGTGATCGCCTACGCGCTCATGCGCGAGGCCGATCGCGGCGGCCAGAGCTTCTTCGTGCACAACCGGGTCGAGACGATCGACGCGATGGCCAACTACATTCGCAGCCTGGTGCCGCACCTGCGCGTGGCGGTCGGCCACGGCCAGATGCGCGAGCGGCAGCTCGAGGATGTGATGCGCAAGTTCCTGGCCGGGGAGTACGACGTGCTGGTGGCCACCATGATCATCGAGTCGGGTCTCGATCTGCCGAATGTCAACACCATCATCGTCAACCGCACCGACACCTTCGGCCTGGCGCAGCTCTATCAGCTGCGCGGCCGGGTCGGGCGCTCCGCCCGGCGCGCCTATGCGTATCTGCTTGTGCCACCGGACCGGGTGATGACCGAGACAGCCATGAAGCGTCTGAAGGCAATGGAGGAGTTCGAGGATCTGGGCAGCGGATTCCAACTCGCGATGCGCGACCTGGAGATCCGCGGCGCGGGCAACATCCTCGGCACCGAGCAGCACGGGTTCATCGCGAGCGTCGGGTTCGAGATGTACTCCCGGCTTCTGGAAGAGGCCGCCAAGGAACTGAAGGGGGTTGCGGCACCGAAGGTGGTCGAGACCCGGGTGGTGACCGATCTGGAGGCCTTCCTGCCCGGAGGCTACATCACCGAAGACCCCGAGAAGATGGGTGTCTACAAGAGCTTGGCGGATGCGGCTACAGTGCCGGCCATCGACGAGCTGGCCGCCGAGGTGGCCGACCGTTTTGGCCGGCTGCCGCCACCGGCCGAGCATCTCTTCGAGTTCCGCCGGCTGCGCATCCGGGCCTCTCAGGCGCAGGTGGAGACGCTTATCCTGAGAGAGGGTGCGGTGGCAATGGAGCTGCGGCGCCCGCTCTCGCGAAGCCAGGTCCAGAGTCTGATTCAGCAGATGCCGATCCCGGTCTCGTTCAAGATGCACGGGCGCCATCGCATCGATGCCGCCGCCCGGGAGGTTCGCGGGGAGATGCTGCTCATTGCCGGTCAGATGTTGGAATGTTTGCTTGAGTCAACCAGCTAGGTTCACGGCCGCCGCGTGCGGCGCCAACGTTCAAGGGAGTGTCTTCATGCCAGCTGTCATCTGCAGGCCGGTCTTGGTCCTCTGTGCGCTCATGGTCCTGTTGCCGACGGGGGGCGGAATCGCTTTCTGGCTCCTCACGCCCGGAATCGCCGCCGCACAGACCTCCGCGAGCGCTCCGGCGGTCGCGTCGTCGCAGGCCTCCGCGGGGGAGGGCATCCGGCTTGCCCGCCATCCGGCGCCCAGCCCGGATGGGAGCCGGATCGCCTTCTCGTACCAGGGTGACATCTGGATCGTGCCGCGCGCGGGGGGCACGGCGCAGCGGCTCACCGTCCATCCGGCCTACGATGGTGGACCGATCTGGTCGCCGGACGGTCTGTGGATCGCCTTCTACTCCGTGCGTGATGGCAACGAGGATGTCTACGTCCTTCCCGTGGGAGGAGGACCGGTCGAACGGTTGACCTGGTACAGCGGCAGCGACATTCCCGTCGGCTGGACCCCCGACAGCCAGGCGATTCTGTTCGAAGGCTACCGCCACATCCGCGAACGCGGATCGAAGGGAACATTCCTGGTGCCGCTGAGCGGGGGCACGCCGGTGCCGGTGCTCTCGACCGGAGCGAGCGAGGCCGCGCTCTCTCCCGGCGGTGACGCGCTGGTCTATCTGCGCGGTTCGACGAGCTGGTGGAAGCGGGGCTACGAAGGCAACGCGCGAATGCGGATCTGGATGGCGGAGCTGGATCCGCCGCTCGGCCCGGGCCGTGCAGCGCGCAGCTCCACTCTGGATGACCGCTGGTGGCAGGTACGCGGCACGGAGCGTCCCGAACCGGAGTGGGAGCGCCCGGCCTGCACCGCGGCCGCCCAGCATGCCGCCGCGGCGCTCTACTCTCGGGCGCGGCATCTCAATCTCACGCAACTCGGTGCGGTCACCACGTTGCCCAATCCGGATCCGAAGCGGGGCTATCTGTCAACCTATCTCCAGCAGAAGCCCAACTGGGATGAGCCACAGATCGAGGTGGGCAGCAATCGTGCTCCGCAGTGGTTCCCGGACGGCGACCATCTTCTCTATCTGAGCGAGTTTCGCGGGTATGCCAATTTGAAGATCATGTCCATCTCCGGCCAGAGCCGTGCCTGGGTCACCCGCTTCCAGGATGGCCGCCTGCGGTTCCCCCGTCTGTCGGCGGACGGCCGCCTGGTCGCCTTCGAGTATGAAGATGGGATCTACACGCTCGAGCTGCCGGCCGAGCTGCCGGCCGACCTGTCGGCCGGCTGGCCGGCCGGGCTGCCGGAGCCGCGCCGCCTCGAGATCACCATTCCCCTCGACCGCCACAAGGCGACCGAGGAGCGCCTGCGGGTGACCTCAGGCGCCGACGAGTACGCCCTGTCCCCCGACGGCAAACAGATCGCATTCGTCTATCAGGGCGAGCTGTTCGCCATGCGCGCCCATGAAGAGGACAAGCGCGCCTATCGCCTGACCGAGAGCGCCGCGCGCGAGGAACAGATCTGTTGGTCTCCCGATTCGAAGTCCCTGCTCTTTACCTCGGATCGCGCCGGCAATCGTGACCTGTATCGGATCCGATCCACCGATGAGGATGAGCCGCGGCTGGCGCGCACCCTGCACCGTGAGATCAAGCAGCTCACCGATGATGAGCGGGAAGAGTATGACGGCGTCTTCTCGCCCGACGGCGCGAAGATCGCGTACAAGCAGGGCTTGGGCAGTCTGCTGGTGATGGATGCCGACGGGGGAAACAAGCGGCGGATCGTCGACGGCTGGGCCGAAGTCGACTTCCGATGGTCACCCGACAGCCGCTGGATCGCCTACTCGCAAGCCGACAACGACTTCAACACCGAGATCTGGATCATCTCGGCCGACGGCGAGCAGGGACCGCACAACATCAGCCAGCATCCGAATGACGACTATGCGCCGTGCTGGTCGCCGGATGGGAAGATGCTGGCCTTCTCCTCCAACCGCGGGTATCTCAACCAGACGGATATCTGGTACGTGTGGCTGACCCTCGCGGATGAGCAGCTGGCCCGCGAGGACCGCGAGGAGCTGCTCTCGAGCGACAACGACCTCCCCGATGCCGGGGCCAAGGCCAAGGGCGAAGACGAAGACAAGACCGCAGCAGATCGAGACCGGGATGATGAGGATGCCGAGGAGGAAGAGATCATCGTCGAGATCGACTTCGAGGAGATTCACCTTCGCTTGCACCGTCTGACGACCTTCCCTGGATCGGATTCCAATGTGCTGATTGCGCAGGATGCCAGCGGATTCGCGTTCGTGTCCGACACCGATGGGGAACGTGATCTTTGGTATGTCAAGTGGACCGGCAAGGATCCGAAGCGCGTGACCCGCGGTGGACAGAACCCGCAGCAGCTTCAGCTCGATCAGGCCGGGAAGAGGATCTTCTTTCTGAGCAAAGGGGCGATCAAGTCGGTGCCGTTCGAAGGCGGCGACGTCAAGAGCTATGCCTACGAAGGTGAGATGAGGATCGACCGCCAGGAGCAGCGCGCCTTCGTCTTCGAAGAGGCGTGGCGCACGATGCGCGACCACTTCTATGACAGCGACTTTCATGGGGTGGACTGGCCGGCGGTCCGCGAGAAGTTCCGTCCCTGGGCGCTGGCGGCCTCGACCTATCACGATTTCCAGGATGTCATCAAGATGATGATCGGCGAACTGAATTCCTCACACCAGAGCACCTGGGGCGGTCCCGGCGACTGGAGTGATTCGCTGCCGGCCGCGGACACCGGGGTGCTGGGCGTCTTGTTCGACCCGCGCTACGCGGGGCCCGGCCTGCGCATCGTGCATGTGATCGAGGGTTCGCCCGCGGATCGGGTCGAGAGCCGGTTGGAGGCTGGCGAGATCATCCACGCCGTTGGCGGCCAGGCCGTCTCGCTTCAGGTGAATCTGAGCCGCCTGCTCGACCGCACCGTCGACGACAAGATCCTGCTCGCCGTGGAGGGCAATGACGGGACGCGCCGAGAGGTCGTGATCCGCCCGGCCGCCGCCACCGTGCGCACGGATGATGTCTACAAGGAGAGTATCAAAGCGCGGCAGGCCTTCGTGCGCGACCATGGCAACGATCGTGTCGCTTACGTGCATATTTCCAGCATGGGCCTGCCCAGCCTGGTTGAGTTTGAGCGTGATCTGTACGCTCAGGCGCATGGCAAGGAGGCGCTCATCATTGATGTGCGCGGCAACGGCGGCGGGTGGACCACCGACCTGATGCTGACCAGCCTGTTGGCGGGCGACCATGCGGTGACCGTGCCCCGGGGCGGAGGCCCCGGATATCCGCAAGGCCGCCGGCTGCTCTACGCCTGGACGAAGCCGATCGTCGTGCTGTGCAACGAGCACAGCTTCTCGAACGCCGAGATCTTCTCCTGGTCGATCCAGACGACCGGACGCGGTCCGGTCGTGGGACAGCGCACCCACGGTGGCGTGATCTCCACGGGGGGCACCCATCTGGGTGATGGCTCCTGGCTGCGCTTGCCGTTTCGCGGATGGCGCTCGCGCAAGGACAGCACGCGGCCCGACGGACTGGATGGCTCGAACCTGGAGGGCACCGGGTGCCGGCCGGACATCGTGATCGAAAATCACCCCGAGGATCTCGCCCGCGGGATCGACCTGCAGCTGCAGCGCGCCCTGACCGAGGCGCTGCGGCAGATCGACTAGCCCCGCTGCGCCCTGACCGAGACGCTGCGGCAGATCGACCAGCCCCGCCGCGCCCGCGAGGAACCGCGCCGGATCGCCCGGTGTGCGCGATGTCGCCGTTCGCAGCGCTCGACGCGCGACCGGCAGCGCGTTAGAGTCATCCCATGCCAAACGTGTGGATTGCATGGATCATGGGCCTGCTCGGGTTGGGCGGCGGCCTCGCGCCGGCAGTGGCCGCCACAGATCCGGGTCCGGAGCGCCGTCCGGATCCCTTCGAACGCGGCACGCGGCTGGCCCAGAAGTACACGCCTCCCGAACCGCTCTCGGCTCAGGCCGGCATGACGGCGGAGATCGAGCGGCTCGTCGCGCGCGGGGAGCTGCCTATCGAGGCGCACACCTTCCGCCCCGTGGACCGCGGGGAGCTGGCCGCTTGGTTGCGGGAGAGCCGCGGCTCTGCATCGGCGGCGCGCACACGCCTGACCGCCGTCCTGCGCGAGGAGATCGAACGCGATCTGATCCCCGGAACCGACCCCGCGGCGCGCTTCCGGCATCCGGCCAAGATCTCTCTGTTCGAGGACGAGGAGCAACGGCTGTGGGCGGCGCCGTATGTCCGGGTGATGCCCGTCTTCGAAGAGGGACGCACCGGGGCCTGGACCGATTCCTCGCGGATCGGGTTGCGCGCGGGGTATGCCTACGGGGCCCGCTTCGTCTTGTCGGCGGGTCTGTTTGTCGCCGAGGTCGCGGATGGGCGCACCTTCGCCGATCCGCTGATTGCCGGCACCGATGTGATCCTGCACGAGGAGGAAGCGACCGCCTCGCTCCGTCTCGGCCCACTGCGCCTGCGGGCCGGACGGGACCGGCACGGCTGGGGACCGGGCGCCAGTGGAACCCTGCTGCTCTCGGACGCAGCCGAACCGTTCAACTTCACCGAGTATCAGGTGCGCATGGGTTCGCGCATCCGCGGGCTGGCGCTCTACGGCGCCACGAACGTGCATCAGCACCGCTATCTTGCGGCGCATCGGATCACCTGGACCCCGCGGCACAATCTCAGCCTTTCCCTGTCGGAGGCGGCGCGTTTCCAGTCCGAATCGAACCACCTGCTCTACGCGGTGGGGTTCATGCCGTACACGCTCGTCGAGCGCCTGGACTTCCAGGACAGCGCCGGCGACTCGGCGCGCGACCGCCAGCGCAACAACGTCCTCTGGGATGTCGAGGCCGTGTGGCGCCCGTATCCGGGATGGCTGCTCTACAGCGAGCTGCTGGCCGATGACATCGCCACCACGAATTCCGAACAACCCACGCGCGGCGCGCTGCAGATTGGGGTCACCCACGCGCCCCGCTGGCGCGATTGGGATTGGACCCTGGGGATCGAATACACCCGCACGTCGAACTACACCTACTCGGTCTACTATCAGGACCTCTGCCGGTGTGACTGGGAGCATCAGGGCAAGCCGCTGGGATTCGCCTTCGGACCCGACAGCGAGGTCTGGCTCGCGCGGGCCCTCGTGGATCCCCACCCCGCGTGGGGGGGGCGTGCCTGGGCGCGGCGGGTGCGCAGCGGTGAGGGCCGGATCGGGCTGGCCTGGCATCCCAGCGACAGCGGGTGTTCCGAGGAGCAATCGCACTGCGGTCGGGTGAAAGCC
>CAYQJL010000250.1:0-3950 GCA_964417675.1 uncultured bacterium
TCGGACCTTGCTGATCTTCTCCACGTCAGCGGCGATACCATCCTTCGAGACATCAAGCACCTTCTGCGCGCGGGTGTGATCGAGCGGCGGGGAACGGGTCGCGCCACCCGCTACGTTCTAGCCGGATAGACCTTGTCTCTACCGAAAACGCCGCGATGTCCGGTGTGCTCGAAGGCCTTGATCAACTCACCCACGACATAGGACTCGAAAATCGCGCCGCGCAGGGGATGGTGCTCGAGGGTCTCGGGGTTGCGGATGCCCAGCAGGTAGCAGACGAGCCCGGTGTCGAGGAAGTGGAGCTTGGGACGGCGCCGCAGGCGTTTCGAGAAGTTCGCATGGTGCGGTGGAAGAGGCGCGACCAGTGAGGCGACGCGCAGAGCGGTGAGCCAATGCTTGGCCGTCGGCTGGCTGATGCGGACTTGTCGCGGACCACGGGGGTGCGGCGTTGCTCTATCGAAGCGCCGCGAGAACATCCTTCGCCGTCACCACGCGGAATGTGCGCCTTCGCGACGGCGGGATCGGCTGACGGAGTTCTGGAACAAACACCACGTACACCACGGAGCGGTCGGCCGCCCAGCTCTCGGCTGGGAGGCCTTTGGCCATCAGCTCACGGGCGGCGCGCTCGACTTCCTCGAGCGGCACAGGACGGTCTGACCACTTCGTCTTCCCCAGCAGGAGAGCATTGCCTTCCATCGGCGCGGCCACGACATCCCACTCGGGGCCATCGCCCCGCCAGTAGCGGCGAGCCGGGCCCCATGGAATCGGCCGTCGAACCGACGGGATCCGGAGCCGCGGCACGGAGGCTCGGCAGAGATCCTCCCAAGACTGGGCGGATAGATGCCCGGCGTGTCGTCTCCACGAGGCAATCCGAGCCGCCTTCTCGGAGACCGCCAGGGATGCGCGCTGAGGTGCAACAACCCGGAACCACATGCGATTGAAAGGATCGGCGATCCGATAGAGCGAGCGCTTGCCGCGTTTCTCGCTCTCCCCAAAGGGCTGCTCTCGAGCAACCAGCCCGAGTTCCTGCAGGCGTTGGATCGGGCGCCCGAGGGAAGTTGCCGCGATCCCGATGCGCCCGGCGATCTCGGAGAGGCGATGGGCTCCGCCTCCGACCGCATCGAGTATCGGCCTCAACGCGACAGCCGGGGGGAGTTCCTTCACCAGGAGACGATCCGGCTCCAAGTGAAGCGGCCCCGCCGGATCGAGAACGAGGTGGTCCACCGCTTGGTCGAGGTCTGCTCCGAAGGGTTCGGCCAGCTCCCAGTACCGTGGAATGCCTCCCCAGGCCGTCCAGGCACGGACCGCCTGGGACGCATCCATCCCCGACAGGGCCTCGCCGATGAAACCCGCCGGCAATGCCGCGAGCTCGATCGCCTCGGTTGCGCGTCCGTAGAGCGGAGAAGAATGGTCGAGCGCCAGTCCTTGCATCATATGCTGTGACGAGCCGGCCAGGACGACGCACAGACGAGCTTCTCGGGCCTCGTGATCGACGAAGCTTTGCAGAATGCTGGGCAGGGCCGGATCCGACGCGACCAGATAGGGAAACTCGTCCAGAACGAGCGGACCGCGCCAGCCGACCTGCATCGCCTGGCGGGCCAGCGCACGAAAGAGGCTCCGCCAGTCCGGGTACTCCGGCTCGGCAAAGCCGCCCAAGACGGAGCCGACAGCATCGGCGAAGTAGCGGCGCTGCACCTGCTCCGCCGACTGATCGCCGACGGTGTAGAGGCCGCCGGTCCGTCGGATCCACTCCAGCAGCAGGCGCGTCTTGCCGACCCTTCGGCGGCCCCAGACGAGACCCAATCCGCCGGCTTCCGTCGCGGAGAGGGCGGCCAGACGGCGCAGCGGCTCTTGGCGATCGAGAAACCTCATGGGATGATTATGCACGTGATCATTATTCTTGCAAGCATAATATCAAGGCAGGACGGGCGGTCAGGCCGCAGAGCCAAGCAGCGAGGCCGGCGCTCCGCAATCCAATCAGCCAACCTCTCGCTCGCTTCACCGGCTCCGACCAGATCCAGCAGATGGCCCAGACGCTGGGCGTTCGGCAGGCTGCCGTCGAGCTTGGCGGCCTCCACGGTCCGCCCGGAATCCATCTTCTCGGCGAGTTCGGACAGGACGGTGGCCACATGTCCGAGCTGTCCGGCGGCGTCGACGTATCGCAAGAGATCCAGAGCGGTTGCCTCCGGGGTCGAGATGCGCAACAGTCCCGTTTCGGTCTTCATGTCCACGACCGGAGTGGACTCCAGGTCGCGCTTCTTGAATAACCTGATGCGTCCGCGACCTGCCTCCGCGGGGGACGGCCAGGCGGTTCTTGGCGACCAGCTGCTGGACCGCCTTCGCGAGGGTTTGACGAGACCCTTCTGGGGGCATCCGGCTCCCGAAGTCTAGAAGATGCCGCGCTTGGAGAACGCAACGACGCCGGGATCCGTTGTCAGCCGCCCCACAAGAAAGGACCGCGCTGTGACACGGATGGATTCGGATGCACGCACGGTGGAGGAGGCCTTGGAGGCCCTCCCGGCCGGCTCCTTCGAGGACCTGCTGGGGCGGTGCGGCGCGTGCGGGGAGATTCCGGCGGAGAATGTCCCCGCCGTGCTGGGCGCGATGCGCATCGCGGCCGAGAAGCGGATCAGGGGCGTCATCCGCAACAAGCGCCGGCGCTACTACGGGCACGCGGCCTCGCTGGCCCGGGCCTGCCTACAGGTCGAACCGGGGGAGGAGACCCAGGCCTGGTTCTCGGGGATCGAGCAGACCTACCGGCGTTATCCGGCATTTCAGAGGGAGCTGAGGGGAGGGATGGATGGATTCGGTGCCAAGTGAGGAGGTCGAGATGCCCTGCGATCAAGCACTGCTAGCCAGCCGAGAGCAAAAATGCGTGGTATAACCCCGCATATGCGTGGTATAAACCCGCAATATGAGCACTCTAGCCGAAATACTGTCCTCCAAGAGCAGGGCGGAGGTCTTCCGCCTGCTATTCGGTATGGGATCGCCCGAATACCATGTTCGGGAGATTGGGCGCCTGTCTGGCCTCAATGAAGCTACAGTACGTCAAGAGCTCCGCAAGCTGACCCGACTCGGCCTGCTGGAGATGCGCCGGGCCGGCAACCGAGCCTATTACAGGGCTGACGTCTCTCACCCTCTCCATATGGACATTCGTAGGCTCGTTCTCAAGACCGCGGGGCTCGTAGAGGTCTTGAGAGAGCCGCTAGCGGGGAAGGAGATTCAGTTCGCATTCGTGTTCGGTTCGATCGCCAGGGGTACGGAGGGGGCGGCAAGTGATGTGGATCTCTTCGTCATCGGTCAAGTGTCTCTGCGCCAACTATCCCGGCTGCTCATGGAGGTAAGCGCGACGCTCGGTCGTGAGATCAATCCGCACGTCATGACGGTCGCCGAGTTCGTACGGAGACGGGAAGCCGCAGATCACTTCCTTGCGACTGTACTAGGTGAACCAAAGCTGTTTGTCATTGGAGACGAAGATGAGCTTGTCTCAATGGGAAGATAACGGGTGGCTTCAGGAGCACCAGACGTCGCCGAGCGAGATTCAGGGAATGTGGTCCATTGTAAGGCGAGATCTGGTCGATGCCACCGGACCTGTTTCAGCCGATTGGCGATTCGGGATCGCCTACAATGCAGCGCTCAAACTCTGCACCATTCTGCTGCATGCTTCGGGCTATCGGGCAGTGCGTGACCAGCACCATCACCGAACCATCGCCGTTCTGCCGCTGATCCTGGGGTCGGAAAGCCAAGCTGACGCGGCGTATCTGGATACCTGTCGCGCCAAGAGGAATACAGTGGAGTACGATCTGGCCGGCGTTGCGACAGATGCCGACGTTGCCGAGCTTCTAAACTTCGCGAACGAACTGAAAGGGCAGGTCACGGCCTGGCTCCAAGAGAATCGGCCGGAGCTCCTGCCCGCGGGCCGGTGAGCAGGCTGCCCCCGCGGCCATGGGCCG
>CAYQJL010000251.1:0-4395 GCA_964417675.1 uncultured bacterium
GCGCCCTCGCATACAGGCTGGTGACCGCATCTTCTGGTCGTGGCTCTCACGTGTCTGGACGGATTGGCGCGATGCACTCGTGGTCGTTCAGCCCGAGACGGTCATCGCATGGCGCAGACGGAAGTTCCGGGAGTATTGGCGGAGACTGTCCCGCTCGGGCAAGCCGGGCAGACCGGCGGTCCCTCGTGAGGTTCGTGACTTGATCCGACGAATGTCCTCCGCGAATCCGCTCTGGGGGGCGCCTCACGTCGTTGGTGAGCTTTGGTGAGCTGAAGAAGATCGGGATCACACTAATCCCTGGAGATGAACTGCCCCGAGCCACGCGAAGTGCAAGCGAACGGTCGCGTCGTTGAGGTTGACCACATCGGCGGATTGCATCATCACTACGAACGCGTGGCCGCCTGACTCCTGGACCACCTATTTCTTTGCCCTCGCTGACCCAATTGAATTGCGCCCGAGTCATGCTTCGCGGCCGTCGGATCGATTCGCACACTTCGCCCATGTCTCTCCGGCACAGCTCGTGAGCCTAACCGGTCGCGAAAGCGACCGTTTCATCCCCGCTCGCCCCAGCGTCCGGCGCGCTGGCGCTATCGGGGATGCTACCGCTGATCACGGCCGCTCAGGCCGACTACGCCGTCATCTGGGATGAGGAAATCGAATTGGCCGGCGCCGGGCTGACCGACAGCTACCTGGGCGACATGAACGGCGACGGACTGCTGGAGTTCGCCGGGAGGATGGGTACCCAGATGGTCATCCGTGATGCGCTAACCGGCGTGGCCCACTGGACGAGCCAAGCCTACATCCCTCTATGAACTGCGGATCGACGGCCAGTCCGTCGGCCGGCGCAAGGCGGTGATGCTGCGGTAGCGAGCGTGGCTCATCCCCGAGGGCGCCCCCCGTAGTGAACCCGCCGCAGGCGCGTTGTGCCGCCTGCGGCTGCTGCATTGGCCAGGCCTACTCTCCCATGGGTCTTCTCGAGCCCGCTTGCCGAGGTTGAGGTTGCGGAAGCTGACGGCCAATCATGCTTGCTTGCATCCGGCTCGCCTTGAGCGTGTATAATCGGAGACAGTTCGTCACCGGTACCGCTGATGTGGCGGCAACGGTCTGGCTGGAGCACCGCTCTCCGGGACGGCTAGCGAAAGGAGCTTGCACCCATGATTCTACTTCGATGGCTCGCGTCCATGCTTCTGGGCCTCGTGCTCGTGCATCCGGTTCCGGGCGGCGCCACACCGGTCGACGACGTAGGCGCGCGGGAGACGGCAACCGCGTTCCTCGATCGCCACGGTGTCAGCCGCTCCATCGACGAGGTCGTGGGGCTGGAGGGCGACGGCGATCTGTTGGCGCACCTGTGTCTGCTCGCGCCTTCCGGGTACGTCGTGGTTCCGGGAGACGATCGCCTGCCGCCGGTACTGGCCTATGCTTTCGATTCGGCCTGCCCGCCGGCGGCCGCCGGCGAGCACCCGCTTGTGGACCTGGTGACGGCCGATGTGCGCAGCCGCCTGGCGGCTTGGCCGCAGATCGAGCCCTCGACGGCCGAAGCCTGGCAGCGGGCCTGGACCGAGCTGCTGACGCCGGGGATGACGCGGTTCCAGCAGTGGCCGCCCGAGGGCTCGACGCCGACCGGAGGCTGGCTGCAGAGCAACTGGACGCAGAACCCGCCCTACAACGACTACTGCCCGTTGGATTTGGCACACGGCGGCTCGCGCAGCGTGGCGGGGTGCCCGGCCGTGGCCATGGCAATGATCGTCAACCATCACGAGACGATCCAGGGCACGGCTCTGGGCAACGGTGATCGGTACTATCACAGCTACTCGGGCAACTATTACTGGATTCCCGACGCCGCCGTCGAATACGACTTCCCCGACTTCGAGACGCTCAACGACGCCCTGGAGAAGGTGACGCTTCACTGGAATCAAAGCGTGCCGCTCACGGGCGCCGACAAGGCCGCGCTCGTCTTCGCCTGCGGCGTGGCCGCGCGCCAGGTCTACAGCGCATCGATCTCCGGCACCTACGGCCTCGGCCAGGCCTACGATGCCTTCCAGCGGTTTGGCTTCACCGACTGCCGGGTGGCCGATGAGTCCGACCCCAACTTCTATCCGGATCTCACCGCGCAGATGCAGAACGCGCAGCCGGCGCATCTGGCCGTCGTCGATCCGCCGGGAACGATGGGGCACAATCTCGTGATCGACGGGTACAACACCGACGACTTCTACCACCTCAACTTCGGCTGGGGCGGCGCGTACAACGGCTGGTACCTGTTGCCCGACGGCATTCCCTACGGGCTGACGGTCATCGACGGCGTCATCTTCGATATCGTTCCGCCCACTGCCTCCGCGGAGCCCCCGGCGGTTGTGCCGGCCGCCTGCGAGCTGACCTGCAGCCCGAATCCCGCCGCCGGCACCCAGGTCAGGCTGGGGTTCGCGATGCCCGAGGCCGGGCATGCGCGCCTGGGCGTCTACGACGTCGGCGGACGCCTGCAGGCGCTGGTGCTCGATGGGCACCTCCCGCAGGGGGATCGCTCGATCGAATGGGCCCCTGCCAACTTGACCGCCGGCGTCTACTGGCTGCGGCTGGAAGTGACGGGCCAGACGGTGATTCGGCGCATGGTTGTGCAGCCCTAGACCACCGGAGCGGCAGAACGAGCGCCGGGGAGGCCCTCCGCGTGGTCACGCGTAGTACATGCGGGTTCGGGCGCCCCCTGCCTCCGGGGTGCGCAGCCGATAGAAAGATCCAACCCGATTTCGGCGCTCCCGGCGATCAGACCTCAGGGGTTGCGCGCCCCGGACCAGCCCTTCAAACGCTCTCCTCGCGCCAATCAACCCTGCACGCCCCTCACCGACGGCGCAGCGCCCCTCCACCTGAGCGCCGGGGGTCTCTCCGGACGTAGATCCCCCACCACCTCGACAAGGAAGTCGCCAAGGCCTGCTTGGAATGTCCTCCGGGCTTGATCCTGCCCCCGTCGACTGCATCAGGGCGGAGAACGTGCCGCATCCGGATGCCGGCCAGACGTCTGCACGAACCTCTGGGCCCCCTCCCCCGTTCCCGTCCCCGCCAGATCCCGCTCCTCGATTGCGCAATCCTCCATCGGCGGGATCCACAGGGCGGCTTCGGGCTCCCACATGCCCCGCGCCGCGGCCACCGGCGGGGGCATCGTGGGCAGCCCAAGGTGGCCCAGGATCTTCCTGACCACGGGGGGATCTGAGATCAAGGCCAGCACAACCATCGCGGCCTGGCACTGGGGGCATTCCAGGACATCCAGAGAGAACACCCGCCGCAGCAGTTGCGCCCAGCTCAGGCTGGATGTCTCGGGAGAAGGGACGCTGGTCGGAGACGGAGCCGCCTACATGAACTACGGCGGTGAGTGGGAGACCACCATGCTTTGGCCAGTCGGAGTAGGAACCATGGTCGCCCACAGCCCCCTCCACAGATCCGGACGAGCGGGATTACCGCATCCGGCTCCTGCCTTGGGTGAGAACGCCGAGGCGTTCGAGGGGATAAGGATGACAGATTGTCGCGGAGGGCAGCCAGCGAGCGATCAGGCGTTTCATGCGCGTCCAGGTCAAGCGAGTCTTCTGGCTGCGGCGTCGCAGGCTGCGATACCACAGGCGACCGACAGCTTGGCGGAACGCGCCGATCGAAGGGCCATTGAGCGGCACACCGTAGTACCGGGCATGGCCGCTCACGACCGATCGCACGTAGGTGCCCTGATCAGGGACGGGATCATGTCGGCGGCGTTGAAGCTCGATCTTGATCGCCTTCAGTTTCGCCTGTATCCGCTTGCGCATCGTCTTACGCCGCACCGTGAACTTACCCTTCCGCGTCTTGGCACAGATGTGCGTGAAGCCCAGGAAGTTGAAGGTCTCGGGCTTACCCCCGCCGTGCCGGTCACGGTTCTGAGCCGCAAAGCGGCCGAACTCGATCAGGCGCGTCTTGTCGGGGTGCAGCTCCAGGCCGAACCGGGCGAAGCGTTCGCGCAGCTCGGTCAGGAACCGTTCGGCGTCGTCCCGATACTGGAAGCCCACCACGAAGTCGTCGGCGAAGCGCACGATGATCAGATCCCCGCGTGCCTCGCGGCGGCGCCAGCGCTGGGCCCACAGATCCAGGACGTAGTGCAGGTACACGTTGGCCAGCAGGGGGCTCACGCTCCCACCCTGGACAGTGCCTACCTGACTGATGATGCGTTGTCCCTGTTCCAGCACGCCCGCGTTGAGCCATTTCTGAATCAGGCGGATGACGCGCCGGTCCGCGATGCGGTACTCGATGAACTTGACCAGCCATCCGTGCTCCAGGGTGTCGAAGAAGCTGCGGATGTCGGCATCGAGCAACCAGTTCACCTTCCGGATCTGGATTCCGGGGCCAGGGCGCTCGAGTGACCGGGTGGATTGAGCGACGCCA
>CAYQJL010000252.1:0-12476 GCA_964417675.1 uncultured bacterium
ATCATGGTAGAGTCGCTTGCGATTGTCGGGAGGCAGGGCGTATCGTGGAGCATGGGCGTGGCTCCTCGATCTCTCGAACCATGACCGCGGCCACTGTGAACAAGGCGTTTGGCAGATATGGCATTGGCTCTTCTCGCAGTCGCTTTCGGAGTGGCACTCCTTGTTTGGAGCGCCGGCCGCTTTGTGGACGGTTCTGCCGCCGCCGCCCGCCATCTCGGCATGCCGCCGTTGCTGATCGGGATGACGGTCGTTGGCTTCGGAACGTCCGCGCCAGAGATGGCGGTTTCGGCGCTGGCCGCGTTCCAGGCCAACGTGGGGATTGCGGTTGGCAACGCCTACGGCTCCAACATCACGAACATCGCTCTGATCCTGGGACTGGCGGCGCTGATCAGTCCCATCGCCGTACATTCGCAGGTGGTGCGCAGAGAGCTGCCGATTCTGACCTCCGTTACGGCTCTTGCCGCCTGGCAGGTCTGGGACGGTACGATCTCCCGCCTCGAGGCTCTTGTTCTGCTCGGTGTGTTTGTCGGATTGATGATCTGGACCATCTGGCGAGGGATGCAGAAAAGGGCCGACGCTTTGGGCAGCGAGATGGAGACGGACCTGGATGCCCATGTCATGCCGATTCGGCGGGCCGTTTTCTGGCTGGCGGCGGGTCTGGTGCTGCTCATCGTGAGCTCCCGCATCCTGGTTTGGGGCGCGGTGGAGATCGCCCATGGATTTGGTGCCAGCGATTTGATCATTGGTCTGACCATTGTCGCGGTCGGTACCTCGCTTCCCGAACTGGCCTCATCCATCATTGCCGCCCGGAAGGGCCAACACGATATTGCCGTCGGCAACATCGTGGGCTCCAACCTGTTCAACACCCTGGCCGTTGTCGGTGTCGCCGGAACGATTCATCCGCTGACGGTAGGGCCGGACGTTCTCTCACGGGACATACTGGTGATGTCCGCGTTGACCGTATCGCTGTTCGTCATCGGCTATGGGTTTCGCGGTCCCGGACGCATCAACCGTACTGAGGGCATAGCGCTGCTCGCCGGCTACGCGGGCTACACCGCGTACCTGGTCAGTACGGTCTTCGGTCGGTGACGATGGCCGCTTCGCTAGCGGGCAACAACAATCCGCCGGGTTCTCTGTTGCCCCTCAAACTCCAGTCGCACGAAGTAGACGCCGGATGCCCACGGGACGGTCGCTGCGCGTGCCCGGGCGCCGATCGAGCTGCCGGTTCCCTGGGGCGTGCGATCGCCGCCGGTCCAGAGCAGGGTGTGGGTGCCCGCCGTTTGCTGACCGTCGAGGAGCACGCCGCTCTGGCGGCCCTGAATGTCGAAGACGCGCAGCGTGACGTGGCCCTCGCGCGGCAGGGTGTAACGCAGCTGCAGCTGGTCCACAGCCGGACTCGGAGAGCTCGCGTGCAGGCGCAGGGCGAGCCGGTCGGGGCCGGCTTCATCCACCCCGGAACCGGCCGCCAACGGCACCGCCCAGAGCTCGACGTCATCGATGTTCCAGCCGCAGTAGGTCCAGCCGCCGTCGGTCGTGCCCATCGTCCAGCGCACGTAGACGGATTCGCGGCCACCGGCCACGGCGGAGATGTCGATCTGCTGCTGCGTCCACTGCGCGTCGGTGATCTCCTCGCTGTTGGTCCACACCGTCTGCCAGGTGTTGCCATCGTTGGAGACCCGGACATAGGCGTGGTCGTAGGCCGGCTGCTCTACGCCGAGCCAGCGCCAGAACTTCAGATGAACGTTGTGAAGCTCGCTGCAATCGATCGCTGTCGTGGTCAGATGGCGCTCGGGTAGGTTGTTCGGGTAATCGCCACCCAGGTTGTAGCCGTAGATGTTCTGGCCGGTGTGGGCGTAGCCCGGGTCGGGCTCGCCGTGCTGGCCGCCGCCCGCGGTTGCCGGACCCCATTGCCAATCATCTTCGGTCGTCCAGCCGGGATCGTTGTCCAGATTCCAGGCGTACTGCAGGACCGGGTCGCCGACTGCCAGGATCACGTCGCGTTGCGCATCACCGATGTGGTTGGTGAGGTTTGTGAAGGCCAGGCGGGCCACATGGCTGCCCGGATCCAGATAGGCCGCCTGCGGACCGATCTCGACCGTGATGACGGCCTCCTCTCCCGGCGCGAGCTGTCCGGATGTGGCGCCGGTCAGAAGGAGCCAATCCACGCCGGCTGGCAGGCTGACCTCGTAGTCGATCGTCTCCTGGCCCTGATAGACGAGCGCATAGGCCGCGCTCGCGGGCAGGAAGGGGCCCCCTTCGGGTCCCGCGGAACGTAGGTCGTCCTCGGGGGTGACACGCAATCCATAGCCGACCGTGAGCCCCTTGATGCAGAAGTTGGCCGTGCCGGTCCAGGGCGGATCATCGAAGGTCTGGAGATCATGCCAGGCGCCATTTTCCCAGAAGTAGCTCTCCCCGTAGTCGGCCGAGGATTCGACGATCGTGCGGTAGCTGGCCCCGAGCAGCACGGGTACGTCCGAGGTCCGGTCGTAGGGTTGTCCGCCGGCCGACAGCTCGAGCGAGATGTAGAAGTCATCTCCTTCGGTCAGCGCCACCGGGCTGTCCAGATCCACCGTGTGGAAGCCGGTGAAGGCATGGCTCCCGTTCTGCTCGGCCAGCGGATCCAGGAGCTGCCCGCCCTCGAAGCGATCATAGATCCGCACGATGTAGGCGACGTCATTGACGGCCGTGAAGAAACTGACGGCCGTGAGCATCTCGGTGCCTTCGGCGACGAAGGCGTTGAACGCCAGATCGGTCTCGCTCTTCGTGTCCCTCCAACCGTGATAATCGTGGTAGTAGATCGTCTCGTAGGCCAGCGGCTCGACATCCTGGAAGGAGATCGCGCCCATTTCCGGATTCTGACAGCAGTGCTTGTCGTAATAGGAGATCCAGAAGTAGCCGTCGTAGCCCCACGTGTTGCCCCAGCTGTTCTTGGCGAGCCAGGCGCCCGGATCCGGCGCCTGCGTGACCAGATTGTCATCCCAGCCGACGATCGCCACCGCGTGGTTCGGATCGGTGGGATTCGACATGGGTTGGTAGTGAATGTAGTTCGAGATGAAGGCATTGTCGTAGCACATGCATGTGCCCAGCACGCCCTCTTCCATGATCTTGGTCTTGATCAGATCGATGTTCTCGAGTCCCAGGCCGGCCACGAACCACTCGATGTCCCGGGGATAGTAATAATGGTACGAGGGGAGGTGGCGCTCGGGCGGTGTGTCGTAGGACTGCCCATCGATGTCACGCACCGCGCCCTCGCAGCGGGCCAGATAGGCGGAGGTCACGCGATAGTCGCCTCCCATGTGGACTTCCAGTCCTCCGCCGGTCGGCGGGTCGGTGTCGTCATTGTTGTGCTGGTTGAAGCCGTTCCACCAATCCAGATGATACTCGGCGAGGTTGGGTTCGCCGCTCTCGCCGGCCGCCGCCCAGGCACCGGTCATGAGCAAGTTGCCCTCCATGGCCGCCATCGCGCCGTGGGTCCAGCAGGTTCCGCCCTGCTGGGACTTGACCGAGGTCACGAAGTTCTCTCCCCCCACATCGCGCAGGTCGAAGGTGCCGGGCAGATCGGCCCGGGCGGTGACGGTGGCGACGCCGAGGACGATCCATACGACCGTAAGGACAATCCGGATGGACAAGGCGGTGGGCATGGCGGTCGGGGTGGCGAATGAGCGAGTGCGCATGGCTGCCTCCTGGCGTAATCTTCCGCGTGAGAGCAGGGCGAACCTACGTGGAGGCGTCCGCAGGGCAACCGGCCTGAGGGTCCCTACCGGCCGGATCGCGCGCTGGCTCGCAAATTTGTTGCTCCGAGTGTACCACAACCTGGAACCAACGGGAGGCATGTATGTGGCAGCTCACGCGTCTGGCCGTCATGGCGCTGATTCTGTCGGCCGCCTTTGGATCTGCGGCCGGCGAAACCGTGACCCGCACCATTCTCTTCGAGCATGAGGGAACTGTACTGGAAGGATTCCTGGCCTACGACGAGGCCGGGCCCGACCAGCGCCCGGGCGTTCTGATCGTCCACCAGTGGATGGGACCGACCGAGAACGAACGCATGCGGGCGCGCCAACTGGCCGGGCTCGGATATGTGGCCCTGGCCACGGACGTCTACGGGCGGGACGTTCGTCCCGCCGACGCGAAAGAGGCCGGAGAGCAGGCCGGGAAGTTCCGATCGGATCGCGCTCTGTTCCGTGAGCGCCTGTCGGCGGGGCTCACCGAGCTGAAGGCTCATCCCCTGGTGGATCCGCGGCAGGTGGTTGCCATCGGGTATTGCTTCGGTGGGGGCGGTGTCCTGGAACTGGCGCGCTCCGGAGCCGAACTCGCCGGGGTGGTGAGTTTCCATGGCAACCTCGACACCCCCGATCCAGCCGATGCCGAGGCGATCAAGGCCAAGATCATGGTATGCCACGGCGCGGCCGACCCCCACGTCAGCCGGGAGTCGCTGCTCGGCTTCATCGATGAGATGGAAGCCGCGGCAGTCGACTACCAGCTGATCATGTACGCGGGCGCCGTGCACGCTTTTACGCAGCGGGAGGCCGGGGACGATCCGTCCCGGGGAGCGGCCTATCACGCTGCGGCCGACCGCCGCTCCTGGAATCACATGCGGCTCTTTTTCGATGAGATCCTGGCCCCCGATCCGGGCCGCTAGATCCCCACGGCAGTCGGTTCCTGCCCGGCAGTCGGTTCCTGCCCGGCAGTCGGTTCCTGCCCGGCAGTCGGTTCCTGCCCGGCGGTTGGTTCCTGCTCGGCGGTTGGTTCCTGCCCGGCGGTTGGTTCCTTCCGAGCCGTTACCTCAGGATCAGGACCGGCAGGGATGCGGATTCTCCCGGACGGCTCAGCCGCAGAAGATAGCGTCCCGAGGCCAGCATCTCCGGCGTCAAATGAAACGTGTGGAAGCCCGAGCCCGACGCGTGCGTGCGAGAGATCATCGCCTGACGTCCCGTGATGTCGAAGATCTGAGCCTGGATCTCGCCCGGATCGGGCACCGAGTAACGGATCTCGATCGCGCCCCTGTCCGGTTCGGCGCGTGCGGAGAGCAGGCGCAGGCCGGCTGCGAGAGGTGTGCCCGGGGACTCGACGGTCGCTCCGGCGACCCCATCATCGACCTGGTAGATGACATCGTTGGTGTTGACCGCGATCCACAGGTACTCCCCGTCGTGCGTGATCCCGTTCGGGGAACCGCCTCCACCGGGGCAGGGGAAGGAGTCGAGGATCTCGCCGGTTTCGGCGTCGATCTTGTAGATCGGCGCGGTACCGCCCATGCTGTTGTCCGACACCCAGATGAATCCGTCCGCCCAGGCCAATCCATAGGGTGAGTCGCCCGGCGTGGGGAACTGGCCGAGCACATTCCCGTCGGTATCGAGCTGCCAGATCTTCTCCGGATCTCTCGAATCCGCCAGCCAGAGCCACTCGCCGTCCCAGCCCAGCCCCAGCGGCTGCCCGTTGCCTTCGCCGGGAGCGTCGAACGAATCGAGCACCTCGCCCGTCAGGGGGTCCATCCTGTAGAGGCGTTTCAGGGACAGGCAGACCTGCCACAGATGCTCGCCGTCGTAGGCCAGTCCCTGGGGCATGGTGCCGGCGTAGGGCACGGTGCCGAGCACATCTCCGGTGAGTGGGTCGAGGCGATAGATGTTGCGCTGCTCGGTGGGGGAGAAGATGACCTGGTAGAGCTCACCGTCCACCCAGGCCAGATCGGCCGTGTTGTCCCCCGCGCACGGGATCGTGTGCAGAACGTCGCCCAGCTCGGCTCGCGCTGGGGCGGCGGCCGGGATCAGGACCAGCATGACGAGCGCCACGCTCATCCAACCGGGCAAGACGCACGGTCGCATGCGGGGCGGCTGGGATGACCGGCGGTGATCAGCAGAAGAGGAGTACATAGAGCCTCCTTTCCGGTCGGGGATAGCCTGGCCAGGCAGGGGACCCGACCGCGAGAGCAAGGTACACGGGAGTTGCTGCGAACATGCAACAAAGATGTCACTCGGGCATCATACCCCACAGATGCTTCCAGCGCCAGGCCGGTTCCGGTCCGAATTCGGCCCCCATCCGGCCACCCACTCGCCCCCCCATTCGGCCCCCATCCGGCCACCCATGCGCCCCCATGCCGCTCCGCACGCAGCCCCCCCACCGCCTCCCACGCCCCCCGCTCGGCCGGCGGGGATTGTGCCGCCTCACGCCTTCCTCTAGGATCACAGATCCTGGCCTAATGTATGGTATTGATAAGTTTCACTCGGTGATGCGGGTGCGATCGTGCATACTGTTTCGTTCCGCATGATCGATGCAAGCCATGCCGGGAAGGGAGCAGGATGGACACCCCGCGGACCCAGACGACGCTGGAGAGGCTTCGGGAGAAGTATCCCCAGAAGTTCGTGCCCGAGAACCGCGCCTTCGAGAACATCCGGCGAGGTGACCGGATCTTCATCGGCACGGCCTGCGGTGAGCCTCAGCATCTGGTCAACTCGCTGATCGAGTATGTGGCCTCCCATCCCAAGGCCTTCTTCGACGCCGAGGTCTATCATGTCTGGACGCTGGGGGTGGCTCCCTATACGGATGTGAAGTTCAAGCGCAATTTCCGGCACAACTCCTTCTTCGTGGGAAACAACACCCGCGAGGCGGTCAATACCGGGATGGCGGACTACTCGCCGATCTTCCTCTCCCAGATCCCGGCCCTCTTCGAGAGCAGGCAGGTGACCATCGATGTCGCCCTGGTCCAGACCTCCCTGCCGGATGACCATGGATACGTCAGCCTGGGCATCAGTGTCGACATCACCAAGACAGCCGTGGAGCAGGCGGATCTGGTGATCATCCAGGTCAACGAGAAGATGCCGCGCGTCCTGGGCGATACATTCCTGCACATCGAGGATGTGGACTTCGTCCTGCCCCACAACGAGGACTTGCTCGAATACCATGCCTCGGTTCCCGGGGATATCGCGCGGCGGATCGGCCAGCATGTGGCCCGCATCGTGCAAGATGGCGATACGATCCAGGTGGGGTACGGAAGCCTGCCGAATGCGATCCTGGATAAGCTGGCCGACAAGAAGCATATCGGGGTCCACACCGAGCTGCTGAGCAACGGGATCGTGCGGCTGATGAAATCCGGGGTCATCGACAACACCCGCAAGAGCATCGACCGGGGCAAGTCCGTGGCGGCCTTCTCGATGGGCCGTGCCGAGACCTATGAATTCCTGCATGACAATCCGGCCGTCGAGTTCCGGCCGATCAGCTACACGAACAACCCGCTGACGATCGCGCGCATCGAGAACATGACGGCGATCAACACGGCGCTTCAGATCGATATGACCGGCCAATCGAGCGCTGAATCGTTGGGGGCGACCTTCTACAGCGGCATCGGCGGACATGCCGACTTCATGCGCGGGGCCGTGCTCGCCCCGGGCGGCAAGTCGATCCTGGCGATCCCCTCCACGGCCAAGCATGGCGAGATCTCGCGCATCATGCCGCTGCTCTCGGAGGGCGCCGGGGTGACGCTGGGCCGCGGGGATGTTCACTACGTCATCACCGAGTACGGCATCGCCTACCTGCACGGAAAGAACATCCGCGAGCGGGCGATGTCCCTCATCGCCATCGCGCACCCGAAGTTCCAGCCCCAACTCATCCGCGAGGCCAAGGAGCATGGCCTGATCTACAAGGATCAGGCCTTCATCCCGGGCAAGAAGGGCGAGTATCCGGAGCAGTACGAGTCGCGCCGGGCGACCAAGAAGGGTCTGCCCCTGTTCATGCGGCCGGTGCGGATCAGCGATGAACCGCTGCTCAAGGATTTCTTCTACTCCCTGACCGACAAGAGCATCTACCGGCGCTTCATCAGCCAGCGCAAGGACATGCCGCACGAGCGCCTCCAGGATTTCGTCGTCATCGACTACACGCGGGAGATGATCATCGTCGTCATCCTCGAGCGGGAGGGGAAGAAGGATGAGATCATCGCGGTAGGACAGTACGGGCTCGAGGAGAACTCCCACGTGGGAGAGGTGGCCCTGGTGGTGCGGGATGACTTCCAGGGCCAGGGTGTGGGACGCGAACTGCTCGGGTACCTGACGCACATGGCGAGGCAACAGGGGTTGCTGGGGTTCACGGCCGAGGTCTTGGTGGAAAACACGCCCATGCTCAGGCTGTTCGAGAAGATGGGCTTCGATATCGAGCGGCGCACGGCAGAGGGCATTTGTGAACTTCGCATGACGTTTCGAGGATCAGCATGAAACCAGACATGAAGGGAAATGGATCCAGCACCGTCGGGGAGCGGGCGGCACGATCCGAGGCCGCGGATCCATCGCCGGGGGTGCCCGAGATCCGTTCTCTCTTTGAACCCGAATCGGTGGCCGTGATCGGCGCCTCTCACGATGTCAACAAGATCGGGTACAAGATCCTGCAGAACATCGTCGAGGGCGGCTATCCGGGCAAGATCTACCCGATCAATCCCAAGGGCGGCGAGATTCTCGGCCAGAGGGTCTTCACCTCCATGGAGGCCATCGAGGGACCGGTGGATGTGGCCGTGACCGTGGTGCCCGGGAAGCATGTCTTCGCAGCGGTGGAGGCCTGCGCCGCCAAGGGGGTGGCCCACAACATGGTGATCTCCTCCGGATTCTCCGAGGTCGGCAACCTCGAAGAAGAGCGCCGGCTGATCGCCTACGCCCGCCGGCACGGGATGCGCATTCTGGGACCCAACATCTTCGGTCTCTACTCGGCCAGCGCCTCCCTCGATGCGACCTTTGGCCCCGGCGGGATCAAGCCCGGGAATGTGGCCATCATCACGCAGAGTGGGGCCCTGGGGCTGGCCATGATCGGCAAGACCGCGGTCGAGAACATCGGGATCTCGGCCATGATCTCTGTCGGGAACAAGGCCGACATCGATGAGACCGATCTGCTCGAGTACCTGATCGACCATGAGCAGACCAAGACGATCATGATGTACATCGAGGGGGTCAAGAACGGGGACCGGCTGGTGGCGGTCCTCAAGCGGGTGACGCAGCGCAAGCCGGTGGTGGTGATCAAGTCGGGGCGTTCGAAGCGCGGGGCCGCGGCGGCCGCTTCGCACACCGGATCGCTGGCCGGATCGGATGAGATCTTCGAGGCCGTCATGCGGCAGTGCGGGGTGCTGCGTGCCGAGTCGATCAAGGAAGGATTCGATGTCTGCAAGTTCCTGGCGACCAACAAGATCCCCGCGGGCAACAAAGCCGTTATCGTTACCAATGGCGGCGGCATCGGGGTTCTGGCCACCGATGCCTGCGAGAAGCATGCCGTGCAGCTCTACGACAACCAAGAGCGACTGAAGGAAGCGTTCGGGCCGGTGACGCCGGACTTCGGTTCCACCAAGAACCCGATCGATCTGACCGGCGGCGCGGGACCGCAGGCCTATGCCCAGGCCCTCGAGGCCGGGCGCACGGCCGAGGAGGTCGCCGCCACGATCGCGCTCTACTGCGAGACGGCGGTCTTCGACGTCAAGAGCCTGACCGCCATGATTCGGGAGTCCTACGCGAAGTATCAGGAGATCGACAAGCCGGTGGTTTTCTCGGTCTTCGGCGGGGGTACCTCCCGGGAGAGTCTCAAGGAGCTGTCCGACGAGCGCATTCCGGTCTTCGAGGACGTGTATGATACAGTTGCGGTGCTGGGCGGCATGTTCCGCTACCGTGACTACCTGAAGCGCCGCAGCGATCGGATCGATGAGGCCGAGGTCGACGCGGAGGCGATCGAGGCGATCGCGGCGGCGGCCCGCAAGGACGGCCGGGCCTTCCTGCTGGCGCACGAGGGGCAGGCGCTCTTGAAGGCGGCCGGCATCAAGCCGCCGTTCAGCCGGGTGGCGCGCAATCTCGACCAAGCTCTCCACTATGCCGAGGAAGCGGGCTATCCGGTCGTGCTCAAGGTCGTGTCGCGGGATATCCTCCACAAGAGCGACTCGGGGGGCGTGGCCCTGGATCTCGAGAGCCGTGAGGAGGTGATGGACGCCTACCAGGCCATCCTGCGCAATTGCCGGCAGGCCGTGCCGCACGCCCGCATCGACGGCATCGAGGTCGTGGAGATGGTCAGGTCGGGCACCGAGCTGATCATCGGGGCCCGCCGGGATCCGGCCTTTGGACCGATCGTCATGTTCGGCCTGGGCGGGATCTATGTCGAGGTCATGAAGGATGTCACCTTCCGGGCGGTGCCGATCAATCGGGCCGAGGCCACGGAAATGCTCAAGGAGATCCGGGCGTATCCCCTGCTGTTGGGCGTACGCGGCGAGGATCCCAAAGATATCGAGAGTGTCGTGGATGCCA
Source organism: uncultured bacterium (assembly GCA_964417675.1). Taxonomy (GTDB): domain Bacteria; phylum Eisenbacteria; class RBG-16-71-46; order CAIMUX01; family WJJG01; genus CAYQJL01. The sequence continues at coordinate 10,254 of CAYQJL010000252.1, forward strand.
TCATCCGCCTGGCGACGGTCATTCGCCGGTGCGAGAGCATCTCCGACATCGAGGTCAATCCACTCATCGCCTATGAGCAGGGGAGCGGATCGAAGGCAGTCGACGTGCGGGTTCTGCTCGCCGGGGTCGAGGGAGGTCGGAAAGATGCATAGGCTGATTGTTGCTTCCATCAGTGCCAGCGCCGGGAAGACCAGCGCCATCCTCGGGATGGGACTGGGATTGGACCAGAAGGCCGGGTACTTGAAGCCATTCGGGGACCGGCTTCTCTATCGCAAGAAGCGGTTGTGGGATTACGATGCGGCGCTGTTCGAGAACGTCTTCCAACTCGAGGACAATCCCGAGGATCTCTCGATCGGCTTCGATCACTCCAAGCTGCGCTTCATGTACGACGAGGCCGGCATCAAGGAGAAACTGGCCGAGGTTCTCGCGCACATCGAACGCGACCGGGAGATCATCTTCATCGAGGCCGGCCGCAATGTCAGCTATGGGGGCTCGGTGCACCTCGATGCCGTCTCGCTGGCCCGCCACACGGGCGGTACGCTGATCTTCATCGTGGAGGCGGATGAATGCACGGCCCTGGATGAGGCACATCTGATCCGGCATCACTTGAATCTGGAAGGCGTCGAGTTCGCCGGAGTCATCGTGAACAAGATTCACGATGTGGAGGACTTCAAGAGCACCTATGTGCCGATGATCGAGGAGATGCAGATCCCGGTCCTCGGCGTGGTGCCGTACCTGCCGGCCCTGACCCGGCTCTCGGTGCGGTTTCTGTCCGACAGCCTGTTTGCCAAGGTCCTTGCCGGGGAGCGCGGCCTCGACAAGGTGGTCCGCAACATCTTCGTGGGGGCGATGTCCACCGATGCCGCGATGCGCAATCCGCTCTTCGCCAAGGGCGAGAAGCTGGTGATCACCAGCGGCGACCGCAGCGACATGATCCTGACGGCACTCGAGGGGACGACCGCGGCGGTGGTCGTGACCAACAACATGTTCCCGCCCGCGCACATCATCTCGTTGGCGGAGGAGAAGCAGATTCCCCTGTTGCAGGTTTCGGCGGACACCTACCAGGTCGCCCGGCAGGTGGATGACCTCGAGCGCCTGCTCACGCCGCAGGAGAGCGACAAGATCGAGCTGCTCAAGACGACCTATGCCGAGTCGGTTTCTCTGGGAAGCATTCTGGGCGGCTAGCGGTCACACCGCGAGGGGCGGCCCTGGCGGCCGCCCCTGATCGGTTCCAAGAGAACCGTTCGGGTCCGAGAGTTGTCCGGGTCCGAGAGTCGTTCGGGTCCGAGAACCGTTCGGGTCCGAGAACCGTCCCGGTCCGAAAGCCGTTCTGGTGTCGGTGGGCCGTGGCAGGTCTACCGAAACTGCGTCTTGATCTTGCCCCAGGAGTCACACTCGGCCGGCGAGGGGCATTCGCACCCCGGCAATTCCCCCGTGATCTCGCCGAAGATGACCTCGTCGCCGGCCTTGATGATCAGGTACTCATTCGGCGTCGCGACCTCGACCGGGGCCCAATCGCTGTAGAAGCAAACCGTGCCGTGGCCGGTGGCCTCGGGAACACAGCCCTCGTCAATGGGGGCGAATTGGATGAGCGGCACCGGCAGGGAGATCGCGTCATCCCCGAGGCAGAGGAACTCGGCCGTGTAGTAGACCGTGCAGGGAGGCGTGGGCAGCGGCAGGCCCGCGGTGGTCTCGCCGGCCGGATCGAAGGCGCTGAACAGGAAGTCCTCGCAGACGCAATCGCAGAGCTCGAGCCCCAAGACCAGGTCGAAGTAGGTCAACGCCGCCTCGGAACCCGTGTCCCAAACAAGATCCAGACAGTACTTCCAGGCGCCCATGTCGGGCTCCTCGGTATTGGCCGTGGCGGTCACATGACCCAGGACAACGGCGTCGGCCAGCGCGGGCCAGGCCATTGAGATCAGCAATCCGGCCGCGACAGCCAGGTAGACCAAAGAGCGGGCGAGCGTATTGATCATGAAGAAAGACCTCCTCTGGATACTCAAGGGACCACATGGGGTGACCACGCACGGTGGCCAAGCCGGGAACCACGCACGGTGACCGCGCACGGTGACCACGTACGGTGGCCATGCCGGGAACCACGAAAAAAGGAGCCGTGATGACTCCACATCGCAACTTCGATCCCAAAGGCCCACTTGAATCCAGTCGAGGTGACCATCCATCGACAGGTTAATGATCCTACGAAACGGCCCCGCGTGTCAAATC
>CAYQJL010000253.1:0-3831 GCA_964417675.1 uncultured bacterium
CCGGTGATGATGACGGATTCCCAAGCCTCCAGCTCGGGCACGCTGCCGCCTCACCCGTCGTCCTTGGTGCCGGTCGCCAGAACGAGCTCCTCGGTGCCGAGGGCCTCCTTGAGCGCGTCTTCGCTCGAGTGACAGCCCAAGCAGGTCTTGTCGGTACCGCCGCCGGGACCGGCGACGTCATTGCCGGTGTCGTTCTCGCACCCCCACAGCAGGATCGCCAGAATCGGCGACAGCAGAATGGTCAGGATGGCGCGCTGCGTCATGAAAGCCTCCCGGGAGGGCAGGCCGCCGTGTGCACGGCCACCTGCGGATTCAGAGCCAAACCGCGATTCATACACTGTATGTCCGAATGCAAACCTATCCCCTGCATCTACAGCAGTTCACTCCCTTGTCGCAACGCCCGACCGCAGGGCGTCGCTTAGAAACGCCCGCTGATCGAGACGGCGTAGAGATCCTGGATGTAATCATCCCAGCGGTTCTCGTCGAACTCGTTGCGCCGGTAGGTCACCGCTGCCGCCAAACGCTCGGTGGCCTGCCAGCGCAGCCGCAGAAGCATGCGCTCATGATCGGCTTCGACCGCCGCGAGCTGGGCCGTCTCGTGGCCCGTGTTCTCATGCCAGATGCCCTCGTAGATCCCTTCGAACTGCACGCTGCGCGTCAGATGCAGCATCGCGCCGGGCACGAGCCGCACGGTCGTGCCGTCGTGATTGAAGGCGGCCATGCCGGCGGTGGGATCCTGCACGCCGACCAGCTCGTATGTCTCCTTGCCGTAGGAGACCATGCCATACAGAGTCAGGAAACGAGAGGCCAGCCAGTTCACGTTGGCAAAGAGACGGTTGGCCTGCCAGATGGTCTCGACCCCGCCGGCCGCCGTCCGTTCCAAGGTCTGATCGCGGCCCTGGTACCCGATCTCGACCGGCAGGCCGCGCCGGGGGGCCAGCTGCAGGGCGGCGTCCCAGGCCAGACGCGTGCGCTGGTGATCGCCGAGGACGCCGTACCAGTCCGCTCCGGACCCGGTCCAGGTCTGATCCTGCTCGACGTCAACGCTCGTGTAGCGCAGGCCCAGTTTCAGCCGCGTATGGCGGCTCAGGCGGGTACGCGACTGCAACGCCAGGTCGTTGCGAATCACATCCTGATCAAGGGTCTGGGTGTCCTCGGGAGTCCAGTCGGGACGGTCGCCCTGGGCGGTGACGTCCTCCTGGATCGTCTTGCTGAAGCGATACTGCAGGCGCACGCGCGTGTCGGGCAGGTCGGCGTTGGCGATGGCCAGGCGCACGTCCGTGCGGTCGCGTGTGCGGTCAGCCGCATAGAGGATGCTCTGGTTCTCGTCCAGGCGGATGTCGGACTGCTGGGCCGAGATGCGCACCGAGGCGTTGACCGCCGTGGTCTTGCCCACGCGGGTCGTAAGCGCGAGCTGGCCGACCTGGGTGTCGGTGTCGCCATCGTGGGCGGCCGTGCGGCCGGCCGCCCAGCCCTCGTCGCCTTGCGATTCGAGGCGGGTCATGCCGCCGTGCAGGAACAGCCGGAAGGCCTGGCTCAGATCGTACGCCATGGCAAGCCGGCCCTGGTAGAGCTTGCGATCCGCGTCATGCGTGTGGCGCTCGGCATATTCGCGGACATCATCGCTCGTCTGGTAACTCAGGCGCAGTTCGGTCGACAGCGGGCCCCGGTCGTCGGTGCCGCCGACCCAGATCTCGGTCACCCGCGAGTCGACGGCCTGCTCCTGGGGCGCCGCGTTCCCGCTGGCGCCGCGCAGAAGGCTGGCCTTGGAGCCGTCGCGGCGCAGGTCCGAGACGCCGCCCTGGATCTGCGTGCCGCCGGAGAGCTGGTACCGACTGGCGAAGACGCCGCGCTGCCAGCTCAGGTGGGGCGTGGCCGCCAGCGCCGGGGGCGCGGGCGGGTAGGGAAACACCGGCGAACGCATCTCGCTGTCGCGGTCGGAGTAGTTGTCATGGGCGCTGTAGGTCAAGCGCGCGCCGTAGACACCGGGCGCTCCGGCCCGCAGCTCGACATCGCCGCCCAACCCGCTGCCCTCGAGGTCGCCGCCGAATCCCCGCAAAAGCAGCAGGTGGCCGCTCTCGGCCCGGCGCAGGTAGCTGAAGAGCCCGAAGCCGAAGCTGTCGCCCAACAGCGACCAGTCCTCGGCGGCCTTGGCGTCATCGCCATAGCCGTCATTGATCAGCATCCCGGCGGTGGCGTGGCTGGCCAGACCGATCTCGTCACCGGCCGGCGCCCAGATTCGCTGCGTCTGGGCGGGCAACTCGTCGGCCGCAGCACACAGCGGCAGCGCGAACACCAAGACCAGCGCGGTCGTCGTCAAGGTTATCTTCATGACCCGGCCTCCTCTACTGGTCCCGGAAACTGGGAGAAACGTTGGAACCATGGACTTCCCGGTGGCAGTCGTAGCAGCGGGCCTCGCCCGCCATCAGCCCACCGTGGTTGACGCCGCCCAGGGCCCAGCTGTCCTCGGAGCGGAAGGTGACTTCGAAGTGGCACTGCAGGCACAGGCCGTTGCCGTCCTGGACCAGCAGCTTGTCATGGTGCGAACCGTGCGGCCGGTGGCAGCTCAGGCACTCCTCGCCGCTGACCGCGCTGTGCTCGAACACGAACGGTCCGGCCATCTGCGTATGGCAGCCCAGGCAGGTCTGGTTCACGGCGTCCCAGGCCGCCGGATCCGGTCCCCGGTGAGCGTCGTGGCAGTCGCTGCAGGACAGGTGACCCTCGAGGACCCGGTGGCGGAAAGGCAACCGGAACTCGGCGACCGTGGCGGTGTGGCACTGCAGACAGAAGTCGCTGGAATTGCGGAACTCCACTGCCGGACGGGCCTGGCTGCCGAAGTGCACCTGGTCACCGTGGCAGTCGGCGCAACCCACATCCGTGCCGGCATGCGGACTGTCGGCGTAGTGCAGGTCCATGCTCACGTGGCACTGGGTGCACATGGCCGCGCGCCGGTCGCTGCCGAGACTGTTGAGCATCTCTGCGGTCAGGACCCAGCCGTCGCCGCCGCCCTCGACGTGCAGGCTGCTCGGTCCGTGACAGGCTTCGCAGCCGTGGATGCTCGTGCCCGGTACCGACAGCCCACGCTGCGGAGCATGGGCCGAATGCCGGTAGAAGTCATCGATCTCCTCGTGGCACATGGCGCACTCCTCGGAGCCGACGTACTCGGCGCCGGGAGGCGCGGTGAAACCGTCGAGATGGCTGCCGCCGTCAGCGTTCTGCCACCAGAACAGAACCATCAGGCAGCCGACCAGGCAGATGAAACCGCGCATGAGAACCTCCCCTGCGATGCGAACCAGGTTCACGACCGAACGTAAGATAGCCCACCGTCGGCCGGGAGTACAAACGGAAATCAGCCCGCGTTGGCGGAGTCGGTCAGCGCTCGATCCCGTCGCGGGCCGTGATGCCCGCGTCGTAGTAGTGCTTCCGGTTGGCCATGTCGGTGACAAGATCGGCGAGCTCGATGAGCTGCCCCGGCGCACCACGACCCGTGCAAATCAGCTCCAGCCCCACCGGCTTGTCGCGGACGAGATCAAGCACGTCCTCGACTGCGAGCAGGCCCAGCCGGAGCGCCACGTTGATCTCGTCAAGCACCAGCAGATCGAGATCTCCCCGCGCCATCCGCTCCCGTGCAAACGCGAGCCCGCGCGAGGCCGTCTCCCTGTCCTCGGCCGTGGGCTCGCCCATGATGAAGCAGCCGCGTCCGAACTGGTGAACCGCGATCCCGAGCTCTCTCAACACGCCAAGCTCGTGATACTCCATGCTCTTGATGAACTGCACCAGGCAGACCGACAGGCCCGCCCCGAGCGCTCGCACCATCAGCCCCAAGGCCGC
>CAYQJL010000254.1:0-22495 GCA_964417675.1 uncultured bacterium
CCTCTCTGGTCTGCTTCTACCTGTACTGGATCCTCCTGGAGGATGCACACCTGGCATCGCATCTCCTACAGGGTACTGTGGATTGGGAGCCTTGGCCAACAGGGAAATGGCGCGCGGGGCGAGGCGGATGGTGCCGAGTTGTAGATCGGCGATGTGCGTTCGGGACGCAGGGAGTGGATCGACGGAGTGCGGGATAGCAGAGGAGGATCCCGTATCTTGTCCGGTGGGTCGAGCGGTTCCTGCGGCTGTCGCGGTCTTGGGCTGGGCTCGGTGGGCACGATGAAGAAGTCCACCGCCGCGATGTCGGCAATGTGATTCTTCAGGAAGCTCTTCCAGGTCTGGGACGGCGGCTTCCGATGACGAATCATGTACTTGGCGACGGTGGACCTGGACAGGGTGATCCCGATCTTGCTCAGCTCGCCGACAATGTGAGGAGCACCCCAGAGGGGATTGGCAAGCGACATGCGCCGGATGAGTTCTCGGATCTCCTTGGGAACTGCAGGCCGTCCCGGCTGTCCGGACCGCGACAGCTTCGCCCAGTACTCCCGGAACCTCCGTCTGCGCCAAGCGATGACGGTCTCGGGTTGGACGATCACGAGAGCGTCGCACCAGCCGGATCAGGTGCGGGAGAGCCAGGCCCAGAGGATGCGATCGAATGGCCGAAGACGTGGTCGGGGAGAGGTTCGTCGCAAGACTGCGAGCTGGTGGCGCAGCGCCAGATTCTCAAGCTGGAGGTCCGCTCGGGATCGGAAGATTCCAGCCAGGCCACCACTCAGTAGAGATCGAGCAAGATCATGGTAGGATTGTCCTACAGGTGATCAATGACACAGTGCGATTGGTTGGGACGATCTCGAACTGCGGAGGTGGTTGGCAAGAGGATTCTGACCGTTGGACCCGGGCGTAAACGCGATGCGCCAACTGTGGATTCGCGTGGGCGTTCTCGGTAGGGACAGGTCTGGAACCGGACGAGCACCGCCCCGGGGTCGCCAGCGGGGCGGGCCAGAATCTGGAGGAGCCTCTCGCGGATTGGCACCTGGAGGTGGGGCAGTGACTTCCCACCCTGGCAACACCGATTCTCGGGCCACCCCCCTACTTGACACAGAGGATGTAGCACACGAAGGCCGGAGCGTTGTCGCCCTTCAGGGATGCACGGTAGATCCCGTTGCCCTCGCCCGTCGCGCGATCGGTGCCCTCCCAGTAGACGACGCAGTCTTTGAACCCGGCCTCGAGCGCGATTTCCCGAACTTCGGGAATGGTCCAAAGCCGCCAGTTGTAGGTGAAGGCGCGCTGGCGCCTCGAGCCGTCCGGAAACTCGAAATGGATGTAGTTGGTGACCTCATGCGTGATGGGGTTGACCGCCGCCTGGTCCCAGACGTACTCGAACTCGTCGAACTTGGTCCGCTCCTCGCGGGGCTCCATGGCTTCCGGGCCGCCGTAGATATCCAGATAGAAGATGCCCGCGGGTTTGAGGCCCTGCCGTACCGAGCGGAAGTATTCTCTAAGTTCTTCTCTTTGTTTGAAATACATGTACGAGAAGTTGAAGGCCACCGTCACGTCGGCCTTGAAATCGGCAGGCTGGCGGACATCCTGTTTGATCAGAACGACCTGGGCGGCCCTCTTCCCGAGCGGGACGATATGCTTGCCAATGCCCCAGTTGAGGGTGCGTTCGTCCAGGTCGAGGCCATAGGCGCGGCAGGCCGGATTCTGTTTCACCCAGGTGGCACACAGTGCCGCCGTGCCGCAGAAATCCTCCCGCAGCACAAGGGGCGGTCGGCCACGTAACTTCTTGTAGGTCCGGCGGATGAACTCCGCATCCACATCGGCATCCTGCACGGCGGTCTCATACAGGGCATGAAGGTCCCATTGCCGGGCCTGTGGCAACGGCCGTGGTTTCGCGCGGTCGCCCAAAGGGTGCTTTCCCGACTTGGACCTGGTAACCGATTTCTTGGAAACAGATTGCTTCCCGGATGCGCGATTCACCATTCCGGTGTCCCCCCCTCCCGCGAGTCATACTCAGACCTGCATTTCACAGATGTTTCCCGGACCGCGCTGACGATAGGGCCACGAATCTCTCCGGTCAAGGAGCCGCATGCGGGCGGGTGTCAACATTAGTGGGTTGAGGCATGTATGGTGAAAGAAGTTGCGCCACCCGCCGATAGAAGTAGGGATCGAGCGCGAATTCGCGGAGGCGGCAGGGTGCCCTCTCCGAGAAGGCGCGACCTGGCCCACTCGGTCCCCAGGAACGGATACGTGCCCAAGGCTTCGGGAGGCATGCTGTGCCCGAAGGATTCCAGGCGAAGACGAGCCGGGAAATCGCCGTCGGCAACGGTCTCATCATCGTAGAGATGGATGAAGACGCCATGCTGGCCGCCATCACCCTGCGCACCGATGGCCGGGAGGCTTCCCTTTCGCTCGATCAGATCCACGAAGCGCTGGCGCAGATGCAGATCGTGCGCGGCATCGATGAGGAACGCATCGGCGAGCTTCTGGCGGGATTCCAGAACGAAGGCGCGCCGGTCGAGCAGGAGATCGTCGCGCGCGGCGAGGAACCGGCGGAAGGCCAGGATGCCTCCCTGTCCTATCCGACCCTGGCGCGGTTGCCAAGGGAGCTGACCGAGTCCGGCGACCCGACTCGTATCACGAAGTACAACATCGTCAATGTTCGGGAAGGCGAGACCGCCGCCGTGTACCATCCGATCAAGGATGGCACCGCGGGTTGGACGGTCGATGGACGGTCGATTCCCGTGTCCCAGCCGGCCGATCCGACTCCGAAGCCGGGTCAGAATCTGCGCTGGGAGGATCGCAATCTGGTGGCCACCCTGGACGGACGACTCATCATCGAAGAGCGCCAGCTCATGGTCATGCCGGTCATCGAGTTCGACAAGGACCTCACCCTGGTCTTCGGGGACATCGACTTCGTCGGTCGGATCGTCGTCAACGGCAACGTCGAGGCGGGCCTTCGGATTTCCTGTGAGAAGGGGATGGAGGTTCGCGGATCGATCATCGGCAGCAGCATCGACATCGATGGCGACCTGGTCGTCGGCAACGGGATCGTCGGTTCGGACGAGACATCGATCGAGGTACGCGGCAATCTCGAGGTCGTCTTCGTGGAAAACGCGGACCTGCGGGTTCACGGCACCGCCAATATCCGGGACAGCTTCGTGACCAGCCGGCTGATCTGCGCCGAGCGGATCGACCTGACCGGCGGGCGCGGCCACATGGTCAGCGGGCTGCTGGCGGCGCGCGATGAGATTCGCGTGCGCACCGTCGGGATCCCGCTGGGCACCCGGGCCAAACTGTGTGTCGGCAAGGACCCGCTGGTGGCCGAACGCCAGATGGAGTTGAAGAGGTTCATCTCGCAGCTCGAAGGCTCGCTCGAACGGGTGCGCGAGCTGGATGCGCGCATGGGGCCGATGACAAGGGTCTATCAGAAGCTCTCTCCGGAAAAACAGGAGGAGATCGAGCTGCTCCTCGAGCAACTCGATCGCATGGAAACCCAGATGCGCGACGCCCGGGCCGAGCTCGCCGAAGTCGAAGCCCGGCTCAAACCGAATCATGATGCCTCGATCACGATTCTCGACAGCATCTATGCCGATGCGGTCATCGATTTCCCCGTCGATGTCACCAAGGTCAGCAACAGCCTCAAGGGTGTCACCTACCGGTTCAATGACAACACCGGCAAGATCGAGGCTCGGGATGCCGGCGACGAGGACCAGGACGACGCATCCAGCGGCGCGGCCAACGCCGGCTGATCCGCCCCGGGCCGGCAAGCGCACGCCTCACGCGTCCCGCTCACTTGCCCATTTCACTCCTGACTCCCAACCGGGAATGGCGCTACAATCACCCGCAGGCACCATCCGCATTGCACGGGCTGGGAAGCTCGTGTAGATGTTTCAGCTCGGGATGATCGGATCGGCGGGACGGATTCAGGAGGGAGGGCTCCGGCATGGCCCATCAGTTCATATTCACAATGAAGGGCGTCGGGAAGGTGCACCCTCCCGACAAGGTCGTCCTGCGGGACATCTGGCTCTCCTTCTATCCCGGCGCCAAGATCGGGGTCCTGGGCGCGAACGGCTCGGGCAAGACCAGCCTGCTGCGCATCATGGCGGGCGTCGACAGCGAGCACCTCGGAGAGGCGCAGCCGGCCAAGGGCATTCGTGTCGGGTTCGTGGAGCAGGAGCCGCGGCTCGATCCGGCGAAGGATGTGAGGGGGAATATCGAAGAAGGGCTGGCCGAAGTCCGGGACCTGTTGAACCGCTTCGAGGAGATCAGCGCGCGCTTTGCCGAGCCCATGGAACCGGACGAGATGGATGCCTTGCTGGCCGAGCAGGGCGAGGTGCAGGAGGGCATCGATCACGCCGACGGATGGAACCTGGACCGGCGCATCGAAATCGCCATGGATGCGCTGCGTTGCCCCCCCGGGGATGCGGATGTGGCCACGCTCTCGGGCGGCGAGTGCCGCCGGGTCGCCCTCTGCCGGACGCTGCTGCAGCAACCGGACCTGTTGCTCCTCGATGAGCCGACCAACCATCTGGATGCCGAGTCGGTCGCCTGGTTGGAGCGTCACCTGAAGGAGTTCCCGGGCACGATCGTGGCGGTCACGCACGACCGCTACTTCCTCGACAACGTGGCCGGTTGGATCCTGGAGCTCGACCGCGGGCACGGGATCCCGTGGGAGGGCAACTACTCCTCCTGGCTCGAACAGAAGCAGGAGCGGTTGCGACATGAGGAGAAGGCCGAATCGAAGCGCCAGCGCACCCTGGCCCGCGAGCTCGAATGGGTCCGGATGAGTCCCCGCGCGCGCCAGGCCAAAGGCAAGGCCCGTCTGGCCGCCTACGAGGAGCTGCTCCTTCAGGATGTGGAGAAGCGCCAGGATGTGGCCGAGATCGTCATCCCGCCCGCGGAGCGCCTGGGCAATGTGGTGGTGCAGGCCAAGAATCTCATGAAGGGCTACGGTGACCGGCTCCTGTTCGAGGAGATGAACTTCGCCCTGCCGCCGGGCGGCATTGTCGGGGTGATCGGCCCGAACGGTGCGGGCAAGACCACCCTTTTCCGGATGATCGTGGGCGAGGAGACGCCCGACGCGGGGGAATTGGTCATCGGGGAAACCGTGAAGCTGGCCTACGTGGATCAGTCCCGCGATGCGCTGGCTGCCGACAAGACCATCTGGGAGGAGATCACGGGGGGCGAGGAGAGCATCATGGTCGGCAGTCGCGAGATCAACTCGCGCCGCTATGTGGGTTCATTTGCCTTCAAGGGTGCCGACCAGCAGAAGAAGGTGGGAGCGCTGTCCGGGGGAGAGCGCAATCGCGTCCATCTGGCGAAACTGCTCAAGTCGGGCGGCAATGTGCTGCTGCTCGACGAGCCGACCAACGATCTGGATGTCGACACGCTGCGCGCCCTCGAGCAGGCGCTGCTCGACTTCGCCGGCTGCGCGGTCGTCATCAGCCACGACCGCTGGTTCCTGGACCGGATCGCCACCCATATCCTGGCCTTCGAGGGGGACAGCACGGTGCGCTGGTTCGAGGGCAACTTCGAGGCCTACGAGGCCGATCGCCGTCGCCGCCTGGGCGAGGCGGCCGCGCAACCGCATCGCATCAAGTACCGCAAGCTGGTGCACGACTAGCCGGCGGCGCACGGACCTTGGCTCCAGGGGGCCGCCGGGCGCTCGATGCGGTCCCATGGCCCGCGACCGATGGACCGATGTCCGGAGCAGCGAGGAGGTTCGCAGCATGCGTCTTGACAGGGGCCAGATCGAGACTGTCGATCCGGCGATGGCGCAGGTTCTGCGCGGCAAGACACCCGCCGAACGACTCGAGATAGCCTTCGCGATTTGGAAGTCTGTGCGCACTATGCTCCTGACCCAACTGGCAGAGAAGAACCCTGGATGGAGCCGGGAGCAGGTCGAGCGCGAGGGAGCCAGGAGGATGTCCCCTGGGACTGCATGAGCTGCTGGAACACGCTGTGGTAGTCTTCGAGCGTCTCGACGTCCCCTACCTTGTGACCGGTTCGATCGCAGCCATCGCGTATGGAGAACCTAGGCTTACCAATGACATCGATATCGTGGCCGCTGTTGGAGAGAAGGATATCCCCGCCTTGCTGGAGTCCTTCCCCGATGACACCTACTACGTCAGCGCTGACGCGATCCGAGAGGCCGTGCGGCGCCAAACTCAGTTCAACATCATCCATCCCGCATCCGGCCTGAAGATCGACGTCATCATCATGCGCGATACAGCGTTCGACAAGAGCCGCCTTGCCCGCATACGGAGGATCCATCCTGCCCCAGCGTATGAGGCCAATTTCGCGGCCCCTGAAGACGTCATCATCAAGAAGATGCAGTACTACGCTGAGGGAAGCTCCGAGAAGCACTTGCGAGACATTGCCGGAATCCCATGCCTCCCGAAAACGCGTCAGCGACTCAGCAGCTGGAGCGTCGGCTCATTGCGGCGTTCCGACCGTCAGAATCAGCTTGCCAACCGCCTCGTCGATTCGAGACCGTCCCATCCACGTTCATCGAATCATCGCTGGTCATGAATCGAAAGTGACGACGCTCTGCGGATGAGGTTTTCGGGAGCGACAGGAACGCTCCCCGCGCCGGCGCTCTCATCCGGGGCGTGGCATCAATGTGACCGCCGCGCTGGCGCGGTGCCGCTCGGCGATCTGCAGCTCGACCCGCTCCCGCAATCCGGCCTCGTGCAGCGCACGCCTGACGGTCTCGAGCGCGAGGTCGGGCCGGTTGCGTTCCGCGCTGAGATGCGCCAGGACAATCGCGCACGGCGGCCGGCGGCTGCTCTGGATCGCGTGGCCGAGCAGCAACCCGGCCGCCGGATTGGGCAGGTGAAAACGCGATGCCGGATTCCAGTAGCGCCGCAGGAGCTCGGGGTCATGGTTCGATTCGAGATAGATGAGGTCGGTGTCATAGATGTACGGGACGACCGCCTCGGGGTCGTGAAAGTCGGATGCCACCAGCACGCGCAATCCGCTCCGTGGTTCCTCGATCAGGAAGGAGTGGGTGGTGACCCCGGGCGCATGGGGGACCGCGATGGGGGTGATCGAGAGGGTGCCGATCTCGAAGGCATCGGCCCGGCCCGGCCCCGGCGAACGCAGGCCGCCGGCCGCCGGGTTGCGCCCCGGTGGGGACCCCCGTCCGGTAGAGCCGTCCCCGAATCCGCGCCATTCGAGGCCCGAGAGGTCGACCGAGGAAGGCACCCGGCCGGAGTGCAGGTAGCGCCGCTGGATTTCGCCCAGCGCGCGTGAGTGCGCATAGATGGGGATCCCCAACCGATCGAGCACCCGCAGGCTGGCATAGTTGATGTGATCGGAGTGGGCGTGGGTCACCAGAACGCCCGAGATCGGCTCGCCCAGGCCCACCTCGGCTTCCAGGATGCTCCAGGCCTCGCGCTGTGAACGGATGCCACAGTCGATGATCAGGCGCGTGGGAGCGCCACCCGGGGATCGGCCCCGGTGTTCGAGCAACAGGAGGTTCCCGCTGCTGCCGCTACGGATGCTTCGAAAACAGATCATGCGGCCGAGTGTACAGGAAGATCGGCTGGCCGGATACTCTCCGAGCCTGCCTGCTCGTCCAGATTGCATTGCCCTTGCTGTGCCTCCCCAGAACTCGAATGCCCACACAGAAGATCGGAAGATGAAGTCGCAAACACAGGATTCGACTTTCGGGACACCGTAGGCGTCATCTCTTGCCTTGACAGGCACACTGAACACACGTAGCCATGATCTGGGAATGCCCTGTCGTGCTGTCCTGGAGTTCATGTGAAGGAGGAGGCTATGATTCGTCGGTTGTTCTGCGTGCTCTCTCTGATCACCATCTTCGCTGCCCTGGTCGCGCCACGGGCGGCAGAGCAACCTGCCGAACCGACACCGTGTCCCAAGCTTGGCTGCAATGCTGCTGGACGCTGCGTCTCCGTTGCAACGGAAACAATGTGTCTATACCGCCTCTTGCCGAGCGGCCAGTGCGTCTGCGAGGGAACGAGTCCGTGTTGAGGCCGCTTCTGTCCGTGTTGAGGCCGCTTCTGTGCGTGTTGAGGCTGCTGCTGTGCATGTTGAAGCCGCTTCTGTCCGTGTTGAGGCCGCTTCTGTGCGTTGCATTCCTGCTCGCTCAGAGTGCGCTTGTGGGAGCCGTTGTCACTGTAGACAATCCAAACCAGCCGGCCGATGGTCATAGGACACTTCGATTCGAGTCGGGACGCACGCTAGACACCGACGGGGCCTCTTGCCTGGTTGGCTATCCAGTCTCGTTTGCCACTGCCGGAGACTACTTGCTTCTTCTGGACCGACAGCTGTGCGCAGTGCATGCGTTTGACAGCTGGGGGGACTGCGTGGCGAGCTTTGGCCAGCCGGGCGAGGGCCCCGGTGACTTCCGTGTGCCATGGAAGCTTCTGGCCTTGGATGACAGCACCGTCTGCATTCTGGATCATCGGCCGGCCACCATTCATATGTACAGCATTGGTGGTCTACACTTCAGAAGCGAAGCCATCCCGGGATGCGGCCACCAGGTGGTCGTTGATGACCTGGCCGGGAGCACGCGCTTTCTTGTCGCGCTGCGCGCGGATGTCGACCCGATTCGTGAGGCGGGGAAAGCCGGCTCGCGAACGACAAGCAACCTTCTTCGCGTGCAGGTCGGCGCGCCTCCCGGCCCCGTGTACCATGCCGCCACTTGCGACTTCTTCTATTCGAATGATGTTCCGGTTTGTCATGAGATTGAGCAGTACCAGATCTCAGGATTCGCTTGCAATGACACTTCCGTCTACGTCGCAGGCAAGCGCAACGACTACTGCATGACTCAACTGTCCATGAACGGAGACGTCATAAGGGAGATCACCCGAGAGTATCGCTCACGTCGTCGGACCACCTCCGAACGAGACAGCATTCACACAGTGCGATCAGTCTCAGTTGGTGGGTGCCTCGTGATGGAATACCGCGAGGCTGCGACGGATCCTGACATCATGGATATGCGCATCGCGGCCGATGGGAAGCTCTGGGTGCTGCCAAGTCGCGGCGCTCTTGATCCGCCGCCGGGGATCTACCAGGTCTGGGACGTATTTGATCGAAACGGGATCTTCTGCGAGCAGGTTCAGGTCGTACTCGATTGTGACCAGGCAGTTGACCAGGTCTTCTGGTTGAGCACCGATGATGTGGTCCTTTGTCGCAACTGGAAGTCGGTTGAAAGAGCTATCCACACTGGGCCAGGAATTGACGAAGGCCGTAGAGAGGAAGACCTGCTCGATCAGCCATTGGAGGTTGTGCCCATGTTCGGCACGTGGACCGAGTGAAACGGGACCCTACCGGGCCGGATAGCCCACGGTCTGGGCAAGCACGATCCACTGGGTGTCGCGCAGCCCCATCTCCCGCGCCAGGGTCTCGCGATCGACATGGGCGCGGGCCACGGTCGCGAGCCCCGCGGATGCGCAGTAGAGATAGACGTTCTGCGCGATGAACCCGGTGTCCAGTGCGCCGTACTCGCGCCGTTGCTGGGGATCGAGTCCGGCGTCGATCTTCTCGAGGTCGGCGACATAGACCAGATTCAGGGCCGCCGTGGCGGGAAAGGCCTGCCGGCCGGTGTGGGCACGAATGTCGCGGCCGTGGATGAGAACCAGTGCGTGGTCTTCGGCGGCGTAGAGGAACAGGCCCTCGGCCGTGGTGATGTACAGGTCGATCTCCTGCCAATTGCGGGCCGAGGGAGCCGTGCGCTTCCCGCTCTCGGGCCGGTTGATTCCGAATGCGGCCCACAGCAGGTTGGACAGCTCCTGCCGGGGCAGGGGCTGTTCGCCGAACTCGCGGTTCGAGTGCCGGTCGCGCAGCACCTCCATCAGGGGACGCCCGCCCATCTCGGGCGCGGGCAGCGCCATGGAGTCGGCGGCCGGTGCGGACAACACCGGGATCGGAAAGCCGGCCAGAAGGCCGATCAACGCGGCCCAAACCATCTTCTGCATCAGCGAAACCCTCCCTTGCAAGCCGTGCCCGGGCCATGTCGAAACCAACCACTGGTTCCAGCCTCGAGACCGCCGTTACCCTACCACATCCGGCCCCGGCAGGGGCGGTGAAGCCCCGCACTGAACCTGTTGCCGGCCGAGGTGTTCACCTGTATCGTCCGGCGTGCTGCCATCCCGGCATCGGCGCGCCGAACAGCGGCGCGGCCGCACGCAGCAGAGTGGCATCTCGGGCGATCCGGGGAGGATGCCATCAAGGCTTCCAGTGTCATGATCGGCGCAGACCAGGCTCCATTCTCGCGGGGGGTTCCATGCACATACTGAAAGCAGCGTGCGGAGATGGGCAGCCGGCGGCGGGAAGCTCGCCGGTGGTGGGAAGCTCGCCGGTGGTCGGAAGCTCGCCGGCGACGGCAGTCCCGCCGGAGGTCGGAGGACGCATCCGGCGCCGGCTCGCATTGCTTCTGGTGGCCCTCGGCCTGTGGGTCTCCTCCGGGGCCGGGTGCGGGTCGTCTCAAGACCACGGGGGCGGCCCCCGGGGGCAGGCGGATCGGCCGGCCCAGGCGGCCTACCAACCGGCCCGGGCGGAGGCCTCCCAGACCCAGATCGATGGCCGCATCACGCCCAAGCAAGACGTCGATGAGCGGGTGGCGCCCTACCGGGAGAAGATGGAAGCCCGAATGAACGAGGTGCTGGCCTGGTGCCCCGCCAACATGCGGACCGGGAAGCCGGAGGGCCAACTCGGCAACCTGGTGGCCGACTTCGTGCTAGCCCGCGCCAAGCTGACTGGCACTGTTGCCGTGGCGGCCTGTGTGCTGAACAACGGAGGCCTGCGGGTGCCCTGGTCGGAGGGGCCGATCACGTTGGGCCTGGTCTATGAGCTCATGCCCTTCGACAATGACCTCGTGCTCCTGCGCCTGACGCCGGAACAGGTGCGCAGCCTTGCCGATGAGATCGCGGCCCGCGGCGGGGAACCGGTCGCCGGCATGGAGTTTACGATTGAGGGCCAGAAGGCGGTGGATCTCGAGGTGAACGGGGCGCCGGTGGCCGGGCAGGACTACTGGATCGCCACCAACGACTACCTCGCCGACGGCGGAGGGGGAATGCCGACCTTGTGGGAGGCGCAGGAACGCATCTCGCTGGGGCACCTGATTCGGGATGTCATCGCTGACGCGGTCCGCGCCCACGGCGCCGGCGGGGGGAGTCCGGACGGGACACGCCTGGGACCGGTTCCGCAGCCGGCCATGGGCAGGATCCGTTAGCGCGGTCCAGGCGCACAACTGCAAGAGACGGGGTGGCAGGATGGATCGACGAAGCTTCTTGAAGGCGACCGGCCGCGGGTTCGGCCTGGCGGCCGCCGGTGGAATGTTGGACTCGCTCGGTGGTGGGTCCGGAACCGAGAACCTCTTCGGTCGTCGCGGCTTCCCGGGATTGTCCGGCAGCGCCTTGGCGGCGCCGGGTGAGACGGTCATCACGATTCTGCAGACCAATGACGTCCATTCCCGGATCGATCCCTTTCCCGAGGGAACCGGGCGCAATGCCGGCCGCGGCGGTGCGGCGCGGCGCGCCACGCTGATCGACGCGATCCGCCGCGAGAATCCTCTCACCCTGCTGGTCGATGCCGGCGACGTGTTCCAGGGAACGCCCTACTTCAACCTCTACAAGGGCGAACTGGACTTCAAGGTCATGTCTGCGCTCGGCTACGACGCCATGACCATCGGCAACCATGACTTCGACGCGGGCGTCGAGGGGTTGGTGAATGCGGCGCGCTTCGCCGACTTCGAAATGCTCAGCGCGAACTACGATGTTTCCCGCACCCCGCTGGCACCACGCGTGAAGCCGCACACGATCAAGGAGCTCGGACCGGTGCGCGTAGGCCTCTTCGGACTGGGGGTCATCCTGCAGGGCCTGGTGCCGCCGGCCCTGTGCCGGGACGTGGCCTACCGCGATCCGCTGGAATGCGCCCGCCGGGAAGCCCGCTTCCTGCGCCACGAGGCCGGCTGTGATCTCGTGATCGCGCTGTCTCACCTTGGCAATACCGGCTACGATGGAGAGATCGGCGACCAGACCCTGGCGCGCGAGCTGCCCGAGATCGACCTGATCGTCGGCGGCCACAGCCATACGTTCATGGATGCGCCCACGCGGTACCGGCACGGGGAACGCGAGACCCTCGTGTACCAGGTGGGCTTCGGCGGCATCTACCTGGGCCGTGTCGACTTCCACATGCGGGAGGGGCAGGTCTTGAAGGCCGCCGCCGGCTCGCTTCCGGTGGCGGATCCTGCCGCGCGCGCCGAGGCCGCCCTGGCCTAGAGGCGCCGCTCGAGGATCTTTGGCTTTCCGGGCGGGTTCGTGAAGCCCGATCGAACCCCTTGCCAGCCGGGCCGGCGATGTGGTTTCCTTGCGGGTCTGTCCCCCAGGGGGACCGAAGGTGTCGGCGGCCCCGCGGAAACATCGCCAGTGCCCGCCTCCGGCGGGCCGGTCGCCTGGAATCGCTTCCCGTGTGTTCTGAGCCGCGCGGCTGTGGCGCGGTTGGTCCTTGTCCCGGCCCGAGACACGTTCTGGTTTCAAGGACGTGCGTCCCATCAATGTACTGGCCCCTGTTTGGCTACGATGCAGGTGTGCCGCGGTGCTGCCGAGCGAGCGACTGTGCGGTGGGTGGAGTATGGACGTTGCGGGCCGGATCTGTTGCAATCTCTCTTGAAAAGCATCCCGGTTCCCCGAGAAGCGTAGGTAGGCGGTAGGGAGGGTCAGCCGAGCCCGATGTTCTACGATGATGATCCACTCGATGACGAAGAGCGCGATGTACGGCATCTGCCCCTGAAGCAGATGCTCGCCCGCATCGTGCCGCTCTTTCGCCCCCACCGGGCCACGCTGCTGTGGACCGCGGCCATGATGCTCGTGGTCGTCGGCGCGGAGCTGGCCGGCCCGCTGCTGGTGCGGCATGTGCTCGATCAGGACATCCCCAACAAAGACGGCCGGGGGCTCCTGGTGCGTGCGATCGCCTATGCGCTCCTCTATGTCGTGGGGATGGGGATCGCCTACCTGCAGGTGATCGTGCTGGCCAAGATGGGCCTGCGGATCGTGACCGGGTTGCGGCAGCAGGTCTTCGCCCACGTCCTGAGCCTCTCACTGGCCCATTTCGACAAGAACCCGCCCGGTAAGCTGATGGCCCGGGTGGAGAGTGACGTGGAGAAGCTGCTGATCCTCTTCTCGGAGGTCGGCCTGGCCCTCTTTCGAAACATCATCCTGCTGGCCGGCACCTTCGCGGTCATGTTCTGGACGAATGCCAGGGTGACCTGGGCCGTGCTTCTGCTGCTCTTTCCGATCCTGATCGCCACCTACTTCTTCCTCCAGTTCATCCGCAGCCGTTGGCGGGTTGTGCGCCAGCTCTATGCGAAGCTCACCGGATTCGTGACCGAGTACGTCCAGGGGATACCGATCCTGCAGCTCTACGGCTACACCGAGAAAGCCCTGCTCGATCTGAAGCGGATCAACCAGGAGAAGTACAAGAAAGAGGTCTTTCTCTCCTACGCGGAGTACGGTTTCTGGGGCGCCTTCTTCGCGGTCGAGATCTTCGCCGTGATGGTGATCATCTGGGTGGGGGCGCGCCAGGTGCTCGACGCCACCATGACGGTCGGCACCCTGGTGCTCTTCATCGAGTACACCCGGCGCGTCTTCTGGCCGCTGCTGGCGTTCTCCGAACAGCTCAACTTCATCCAGCGCGCCTTTGCCTCGGCCGATCGGGTCTTCGCCCTGCTCGATACGCCCTCGCGCACCCCCGACCGGCCCGGGGCGCGGGAGAAGGTGCCGGCCGAGTGGCGCGAGATTGCGTTCGAGAATGTGACCTTCGAGTATGACGGCGGCGCGCGGGCGCTCGATGGCGTCGATCTCACGATCCGCCGGGGCGAGAAGGTCGCCCTGGTGGGGTTGTCGGGCGGCGGCAAGACGACCGTCACGAACCTCCTGCTGCGCTACTACCACCCGTCCTCCGGGCGGATCACGCTGGATGGGGTCGATATCCAGAGCTACCGGATGGATGCCTGGCGCGAGAAGATCGGCCTGGTGCTGCAGGACATCCACCTCTTCCCCGGCACCCTGGGGGACAACCTCCGGGTGCTGCGCGACGAGATCCCGCAGGAGAAGCTGGATCGCGCGCTCAGGCTGGTGCAGGCCGAGACGATGGTCGATCGGCTCCCGAAACGCTATGACACCGAGCTGTCCGAGGGCGGCGCGAATCTGTCGATGGGCGAGCGGCAACTGGTCTGCTTCGCGCGGGCGGTGGTGGAGGATCCCGACATCCTGATTCTCGATGAGGCCACCTCCGCCGTCGATCCGGTCACCGAGCAGCGGCTGCAGGATTCGCTCGACCACCTCATGGAAGGGCGGACCTCGCTGATCGTGGCGCACCGCCTGACCACCATCACCAAGGTCGATCGAATCCTGGTGATGAATCACGGCAAGCTGGCCGAGCAGGGGTCCCACGAGCAACTCTACGCGCGCGGTGGGATCTACCGGGATCTGTTCGACCTGCAGTTCGCGGCCCAGGCAACGGCGACCTCATAACGGGAGACTGCATGAGTTCTGCGCAAGACACGGGGCGGACAGTGGGCGAAGCGCGGCTCAAGGGGGTCCGGGCTCACCTGGGATGGTTGTGGGGCTACTGGGCCGGCCACAAATCGATCCTGGTGTTCCTGGCGTTCTTCACCCTGGTGTCGACCGCCGTGGCCGTGGCTTATCCCCTGGTGTTCCGCTGGGTGATCGATCGCCTGGGAGAGACGCTGGGCACCGGCGCCGGGGGCGGCGAGGGTGCGGCGCAAGGTGCGGCGCAAGGGGCGGCGACCTCGGCCGGCCAGATTGGCATGGTCATGCTGGTGCTGGCCGGGATCGCCCTCGGACGGATGATCGCCGGACTCTATCCCGCCACGCGCGCCCTGATGAATCTGCGGCTCGACCGCGACATCCGCGAGGACGTCTTCGGCGAGATCATGAAGAAGGACTATCGCTTCAACAATACCTTCCGAACCGGGGATGTGGTGACGCGCCTGACGGATGATATCTACGAGTTCCCCAAGATCTCCTGGTTCGGCTGCTCGGGCATCTTCCGGGCCGTGGAATCGAGCTCGAAACTGATTTTCTGTATCGCGGTCATGATGACGCTCAACTGGAAGCTCACGCTGGTCTCCCTGATCCCGCTGCCGATCATGATGTGGTTCTTCTACCTCCTGCGCCACCGGCTCAAGGAATACGTGCAGGGTGCCCAGCGGGCGATATCGCGAACCAATGACCTGTTGGAGGCGGCCTTCGCCGGCATCCGCATCGTGAAGGCCTTCCGGGCCGAGGAAGGCCAGAAGAGCCGCCTGGCCGCGTTGATGAAGCAACGACGCGAGGTCTTTCTGAAGCAGATGAAGATCATCACGGTGCTCTGGTCGCTCGATACGCTGGCCAGCCGTCTGGGACAGATGATCGTCATCGCGGTGGGCGGCTTCATGGTCATTCAGGACTCGATGACGATCGGTACCCTGTTTGCCTTCTACGTCTTTCTCGATATGCTGACCCATCCGATGATGGATCTGCCGCATCTGTTCTCCACCGGACAGCAGGCCTTCGTATCGATCGATCGTGTGGAGGAGATCCGTTCGTATCCGGTGGCGGTGACCCGTTCGGCGGGGGCGCCCCTGGCCGAGGTCGATGAGGTGGCCTTCGAGAATGTGGCCTTCTCCTATGGAGATGGCCGCCAGCATCTCAGGGAGGTCTCCTTCCGCGTCCCCGCCGGCGCGCGGGTGGCGGTCGTGGGCCCGGTGGCCAGCGGCAAATCGACATTGCTGAAGCTGCTGGCCGGCGTTCTGCAGCCCGAACGGGGGAGAATTCTCATCAACAAGCGGCCGCTGGAGAGCTGGAATTGGGACTCCTACCGGCTGCGGCTCGGGTACGTTCCCCAGGAGGGCGTGCTGTTCTCGAAGACCATTCAGGAGAATGTGCTCTTTGGCCGCCGGGCGCCGGAGGGGCTCGATCCGCGCGAGATCAGCTACCCGGCCCCGCTGGCGGCGCCGGCGGTTCTGGATGCATCCAGGGAAAGCTCCGCGCCGGAGGCTCCGGATGGGACCGCCGCGGTACTCTCCACCGCTGAGATGCCTGCCCGCAACGCGCATGCGGCGGATGCTCGTGCGGCGGATGCGCATGCGGCGGATGGGCATGCGGCGGATGGGCATGCGGCGGATGGGCATGCGGCCGCCCCGGAGTGGGAGCCCGCTGAGGGGGATGTCTCGCCGCAGGACGAGGGGTGGAGCGAGCGCTGTCTTTCGGTCGCCCAGATGGAGCGCGACCTGCCCGACCTGCCGCAGGGATGGAAGACGGTGGTCGGACAGAAGGGCTCGCTCGTCTCGGGCGGGCAGAAGCAGCGGATCGCCATCGCGCGGGCCTTGGCCGGCCGGCCGCAGCTGCTGCTGCTCGATGACTGCACGGCCGCACTCGATGCACGCAATGAAGATCAGTTCTGGACCGACCTGTACGACGAGCTGCCCGGCTGCACCTGCTTCATCGTGTCCCACCGCCTGGGCACCATCCGCCGGGCCGATCGGATCCTGGTCCTGGAAGAAGGGGCCCTGATCGACGAAGGATCCCACGAGGAACTGGCGCTGCGCTGCGCCACCTACCGGGAGTTCCTGCAGACCGAACGCCGCAAGGCCAACCTGTCCGACGAACGGCACGGCGATCCCGAGCCGGCGACAGTGAGCTAGACCATGGACAGGATTCGGATCGAAAAGGATGACCAGATTGCGGTCCTATCGCTCGCCCGCGGTGTGACCAATGCGATCGATGGGGAGATGGTCGCTCAGCTCGAGGCGGCGCTGGAGGAGGCCCAGTCCTGGCCCGACACCGCCGCGATCGTGCTGACCAGCGACAGCGACAAGTTCTTCTCCATCGGTCTCGACCTGCCCACCCTTTTCCCCATGCAACGGCGGGAGTTTGCCGGCTTCATCGATGCCTATTGCCGGCTGGGCATGCGCCTCTACAGCCTGCCGATGCCGACCGTGGCCGCACTCCCGGGCCACGCCGTGGCCGGCGGCTGCATCCTCGCACTCTGCTGCGACTACCGGGTGAGTGCTTCGGGCAAGAAGCTCATGGGCCTCAACGAAGTCAAGCTGGGCATCGCGATTCCCTTCTTTGCGGACTGCATTCTGCGCGACTGGATCGGCAGCCGCCGGGCGCGCGACATCCATGCCCGCGGAGAGTTTCTCGATGTGGATCGCTCCCTGGACCTGGGCTGGATCGACGAAGTCCATCCGCTGGGGGCCGTCCGGGCGCGAGCGGTCGAGCTGGCCCGCTCCTTGACCGAAGCTCCCGCCGCGGCCTACGCGCAGATCAAGTCGAACCGGGTCGAGCCGGTCATGCGGGCGATCCGGGCCGATTACGATCGCAAGGCCGAGGCCTTCCTGGACCTGTGGTTCTCCGCGGAGACACGCCTGCGCCTGGAACGTGCCTTGGCGGAGTTTCGGCGCTAGGGTATCCGGCACCTGACCGAAGACCGCTTCACTCCGCGGTGGGCAGCGGGCACCGCTTCGCGGAAGGTGGGCCGGCCGGCATCCCTACGAGGCTTCGATCTCTTCCGGGTAGATGAACCACAGGATCAGTTCGTTGCGAACGAAGGGACCGTTCGGCAGATGCTCGCCCTGGAGGCCGATCGCTTCGTTCAGGCGCAGCCCTTGCTTGAGAAGGGCGCGATGCAGATCCCTCTTGAGGGTGCCGCGATGGTCGGGCCGGCCGCGCTGTCCATGATTGCCGTAGGCCAGCCAGCGGCCGTCGTAATCCTGCGGCCGCCACAGCGGGCGGTCCCAGAAGCCGGGGTAGGCCTGCTCCAGGCAGTCGCGAATGTCATCGACCAGGCCCTGGTTTCGGAGCTCCACCTGGCACACCGGCTTGCTCTTCACCTCGCCGGCCACCTCGCAGGAACCCCAGGTCACCCGCAGGTACAGCTTGACATCCTCGCCGTCGGACGGCTTCCCGACCACGACGCGGGCGGTGTCTCCCATCATGCTCGAATGGACGATCCAGTCGGTGCCCGGCAGGCCGAGCATGATCGGCATGATCGCGTCGAGATCGGGTTGGGTCGAGCCATCCTGGTCGCATCCTGTCTGAATGAGCGCGGCCAGCAAAGTAAGCAGCAGTGCCATCCGCTTGAACTTCATCGGGTTCCTCCCTTCAACGGCGCACGATTGCCAGGTGACCGGTCAAGGGGCCAGTTCGAGATTCCGTTCGAGGAGCCACTCGATCAGACGGTCCAGGTCCGCATGGACCTTGCGCGGCAGTCCCTCCGCCGCCCGGATCAGCGGTGGCGCATCCCGGAACGCCTTGAACAGCACATCCTCCCAGAAGACAACCCCGGGCGGTTCCTCTCCGACCCGATAGTTCCATTGCAGGTTGTCGGCCCAGTAATGATTCTCGGCGGTGGGCTGTGGGTGGCGCAGCAGATCTCCCCGGCTCCAGCTGTAGACCTCGTCTTGCCCGTCGCCGTTCTGATCCGAGAGCGTGAACCGGTAGAGGATCTGGTACTGCCCCGTATCCGGCCGGCGAAAGAGGACCAGCGCCACCCTTTCACCTTCCAGAAACTGCTGGCGGCCATTGTGACGCAGCTTGTGCTCCCCCCGGCCGAGGCACTCCTCACCCGCGATCGGTGTGCAGGACTCGACCTGAAGATGCATGTAGCTCTGGGTAACCCAGACCGGCTCCTGGTCGTGCTGCTCGTTGTACTGCGGCACGAGCACGTGCCCGGTTACCACGATCTCGGCCGGCGTGCGGTTGACGTGCAGGTTACGCGGTTCGCAGGCGCTCGCCGGTCCCAGCGGCAGGCCGGTGCACAACAGGCCGGCGGACAGGAGGCCGGCGCACAGGAGGCCGGCCCGTAGCAAGCCGGCCGGCAGCAGGCCGGCCAGCCAGCAGCCGGCGCAGAACCAGTTCGGGGAAAGTGCTGAACGGAATCGTCTCGCATGAACGGTCCGGCTCGTTGCGAGGTTCACTGGCGGGCTCCTTTCAGGTACAGGAACTTGCCGCGCGATCGTTCGCGGCCGCCTTGGGGGTCCAGAGACCGCCACATCAGGGTGCCCTGAGGGTGGCGGGCCAGCCGATCCATCAGCGCCGGGCTCCGCTGGAACTCGTAGGGCGTGCGGGCCTGGGCCTGATGGACCAGCCGGCCCTCTACGTCAAAGGCCTGGAATGTCCGCAGGCCGTGGGCGGTGCGCCCGTCGCCCGGATTCTCTCCGGCCGCAAACTGCCCCTCCGGGAGACCGTCGGATTCGCCAATCGACTGCACAGCACTGAATAGCTCGAAATAGACCAAGTACATGCCCTGCTCGGTGCCCCAGTGCCCGAGTTCATGAAGGCTGACGGTGAACTCTCGTCCGGAGGGGCCGGTGAGCTCGACAAAGACTTCGCCCGGGTGATGGTAGGTCGCGTAGGCGGTTTGGGTGACCTCCGGGCCGCTCTCGGGCCGCACGCGGAGTTTGATGGTCGCATCGACGGATTCGCCGACATCCACGTAGACGTGGAAGAGCCAGGGATAGCCCGCAGCGTAGTTGAGCTGCAGGCTGTAGATGTCGTGATCCATGATGTAGAGGTAGGAATCGTAGAGCCCGAATCCGTCATAACTGCCCGGTTCGAAACAGGCCAGGGGACCCAGGTAGAGGGGAGTGGCAGGATAGCTGTTGCCGTCTTCCCCGATGTCGCTGAGCAGATGCAGGTGCAGGCGATCAAGGTAGATCTGATCCCAAGGCAGGGGGCCGAAGGCGTCTTCACAGCAGACCCGAGCGTTCTCGGCCATGATGCTGTTGTTCGCATCGCAGGGCACGGCGTGGTCGGCTCCGAGAATGTGCATGAGCTCATGCCCCCAGACGGTTCCGATGTCGATGTCGTGCGAGTCGCTTGTGGGACCGTTGCAGATCCGCCAGTTGATCGAGAGGCCTTCCCAGGTGTTGAATACGCAGTCGGCGACCTCGGCCCGCCACCAGGCATCCTCATGGCCGCCATGGTCGGTGATCATGGCGCCCACGTCGCCCACGACCTCATCCCACCAGATCCAGTTGATGCCGTCGAGGGCGTTCCAGGAGCCGCCTTCCGGCGATCCGAGCTCGATGGTCACCAAACCGGGGATTCGCGCCTGCCCGCATATCATATCGGTCCATAGCTGAAGCTCCTGGAGCAACTCGCAGCGATCCACCCCCTCGGGGCCCCGGCCCAAGGTGAAGACGAACGGCGCGTTGCGGGGGATGCTCAACTTGCCGACGCGGTCTTCCTGGGGCGCATTCGCCGTGAAGGGCGGGACATGGGGTGGCTGGTGGCCGGCCGAGGGGGCGGCCGTGAGCAGGAGCATGGCCGCCAATAACGGCAATCGCATGGTCCACCTCCTCAGATGGGCGGACCGGGAGGGCATCCATCGCCCCCGCCGCCGTGTCCCGTGCTATCGGGCTCATCTTCCATGTCCAGAATGCAGCCTGCCAGACAGGCAGTTCCGGCGATCGGCACCGCGATCCGGCTGCTGGGTCCGATCAGGGCCGCTGCCAACAGGTAGATCGCACCGGTCAGACAGGAGAGTCTTCGTAGCATGGGTGCGCACCTCCTTTGTTTGCGGGAGGTTCCGAATCATGCATCCACTGTCGATCCGTGTTCGCCTTGCGTACGGATGCATACATGATGTCTTTGCGCCACACGATGCCTGTGCTAGAGAAGTCTGCTCGGAGGGTTACCACTTTTCTAGGCGCGTTTCGTGGTCGTGTCAAGTCCAACCGGTCTCGACCGACACACAATCGCACCGCCGCTGGAATCCAGGGGCGGTGCGCACACCTGTACGAGGAGGCGAACTCGCCTACCGTCAGATCGGTCAGCCGCCCCCGCTGCTGCACGGCGGCGGCGAACCGCTTCCACGCCCGGAGAAACCGCCCGAGACGCCGGAGCAGAAGTTGGAGATCATCCGCCGGGGCCGGGGCGTTGCGCACTCCGGGCAGGTGAGCCTCTTTTCTTCCTCGTCGCGACCGCTCATCGAGAGCATCACCTCGAAGCGATGGCCGCAGTGGGAGCATTCGTACTCGTAGAACGGCATGGATCGACCCTCCTTCGGCCGCATGCACCCCGGTTGCAGTCGGAAGTTCCCGGGACATCCGTGGGAACTCCTGCTTCAACTGGCACGGATAGAAAGATATACCGCTGCCGGACAGCCCCGGCCCGACCGGCGTGGCACCCTCGGGCCTGGAATCCGCCACCTGGCCCGGATCCGGCCCGCTCGCGCATGGATTCCGCCGCCGTCCGGCCGATATTCTACTTCATGATTCGATCGTTGTCCGCCCCCTCTCGACGGCGCGAGGCCGAGCGCCGCCCCGGGGCCGGGCTCCCATTCGGGCGGCATCATGGTAGGGAGGCTCACGACCCATGAAGAAGGCTGTTCTCACCGATCGCGAATTGCCGAGGCACTGGTACAACATCGCGGCCGACTTGCCCGCACCGCTGCGTCCTCCGCTGAATCCCGCCACCGGCGCGCCGATCGGTCCCGATGCGCTTGCGCCGATCTTCCCCATGGCGTTGATCGAGCAGGAAGTCTCGGCGCAGCGGGAGATCGCGATTCCCGAGGAGATCCTGGATATCTACTCGATCTGGAGGCCGACGCCCTTGATCCGGGCCACGCGCCTCGAGAAGCATCTGGGAACGCCGGCCAAGATCTTCTACAAGTATGAGGGCACGAGTCCGGCCGGCAGCCACAAGCCGAACACCGCCGTTGCCCAGGCCTACTACAACAAGATGGCCGGGGTGAAGCGCCTGACGACCGAGACCGGCGCGGGGCAGTGGGGCTGTGCGCTGGCCTTCGCCTGCAGCCTGCTGGGACTGGATCTGAAGGTCTACATGGTCAAGGTGAGCTTCTCCCAGAAGCCGTACCGCAAGAGCATGATTCAGACCTGGGGCGGCGAGATCGTGCCGAGCCCCTCGCCGGACACCGCCACCGGCCGCAAGGTTCTCGCACAGATGCCCGACACGCCCGGGAGCCTGGGCATCGCGATCAGTGAGGCCGTGGAGGATGCGGCCGGGCGCCAGGACACCAACTATTCTCTCGGCAGCGTGCTCAATCATGTGCTGCTGCACCAGACGGTCATCGGTCTGGAGACGAAGCAGCAGCTCGAGCAGTTCGGGATCGAACCGGATGTCGTGATCGGTTGCGTGGGCGGCGGCAGCAACTTCGGCGGGCTGGCCATGCCTTTCGTTCGAGATCGCATCCACGGGCGCAAGATCAGAGCCATTGCCGTCGAGCCCACGGCCTGCCCGACGATTTCGCGCGGCCATTTCCACTACGATTTCGGCGACACGGCCGAGATGACCCCGCTGATGGCGATGCACACGCTGGGCCACCAGTTCTTGCCCCCGGGGATTCACGCCGGCGGTTTGCGCTACCATGGCATGGCCCCGATCGTGAGCCACCTCGTGCAACTCGGGTTGGTGGAGGCGCAGGCCTACGCGCAGACCGAATGCTTCGAAGCCGCGGTGACCTTCGCGCGGACCGAGGCGGTCATTCCCGC
>CAYQJL010000255.1:0-18883 GCA_964417675.1 uncultured bacterium
GTGCGATCATGGGGTACCTTCTCTGGCGCAAGCCGGGACGTGAAGCATAGGGAGGCCGTGATGCCTTTGTCTGCCTGGATCATGCTGGCGTTTGGCTGCCTCGTCCTCTATGGCGGCCTGGCGGTGTGCCTGCGCATCGCGGCCCGCAAGCGCGGAGACTCTTGATTCCATGCCTCGGGGTACAT
This sequence comes from uncultured bacterium, assembly GCA_964417675.1. Classification (GTDB taxonomy): domain Bacteria; phylum Eisenbacteria; class RBG-16-71-46; order CAIMUX01; family WJJG01; genus CAYQJL01. Next base: position 186 of record CAYQJL010000255.1, read on the forward strand.
TCGACGCCGGGGTGTGCACATGGATCCGCGCCGGGCTTCGGTCGAACATGCTGGGATCGTCGTAGCCTGGTCACCACCCTGGGAGTATCTGACCGATCTTTTGCTGCCTCTCGTACGTGCAATGGGTGGGCAGATCCATCTCCATCTTGATCGCCATGGCCTCTATCCTCGCGGGGGCGGACAGGTCCAACTCCCCACCCCTGGGGTGGGCGTCTCCCATTCACCGGGAGATCCGACCTTGCAGGGTACCAACGCGGGGTTCACTGACCGCGCCGATCACAATGACCGGGTGCCCGATTCCGGCTCCATGCGGCTCACCCTTGAGCGGCCACCGCGAAGCCACATCCGGATTGTGATCAAGGCGGTTGTTCGTGACCTGCCACGCTCGATTGCGCAGAGAATGACCCGCACCGCGGCCGCCGTTCTGCGGGCCAAGCGCTGGCGTGCCCGCGAGCAGATCGTGGAGGTGTCAGGTCCCCATCCGGGCACCTACGTGTTTGTCCGGGTCTTCTGCCATGATGATCTGGAATCATGCGGCGGGCATTACATCGGCGGGGGCTTCACCGGTCTGGGCAGGATCCGCAAGCCGGCCGAGGAGGTGGCCACCGAGGCGGCCTTGGGTGCACTTGCCTTCCTCGAGTCCGAAGCCTGCTGTGACACGCGTCTGGCCGACCAGCTCCTGCTGCCCGCTCTGGCCTGCAGAGTATCGCTCTGCTACACGACGCCGCGATTCTCGGGCCATCTTCGCACACAGGCCGCCCTCATCGACCGCATTCTAGGATCCCGAGTGACCCTTTCGGATCCTGGAACCGTTCGCGTGGATGCCACCGCCGCCCTCCATGGACCGGATCGTCTGTGAGGTGCGAAGAGTAACCCGGGCCTCTAGGGAAGCTTGGGTTTCTTGGAACGCCCTTCCAGCTGGCGCAACAGGCGCCGGAGGAGCTGAGGCAGCCGGCGCCGGACCCAGGGCGGAGCGGTGACATCGAAGTTGGGGGCCCAGCGGAGAAGGTCGAGCAAGAGGGAATCCGGATTACGGACCGCGACGTGAGCCTCGATTCCACCGTCGGTGAGCATCTGCATCTGATGCCGCTCGATGAGGCCCGAGGCCAGAACCTCCTTGGCGACCGATCGGTCGAAGCGCACAGCGACGAGCACGGCATCCGCCCGGGCTCGTACCCGCTTTCCCGCCGAGGCGCCCTTCCTTTCCCGGTATTGGCGCAGGTAGGTGCCCAGAGCCTCTTCGGCGGGCAGAGTGGGCAGATCGGGCCGGAACGGACGTGCGTATCCATAGGCTCCCGCGGTGGGATCAAAACTCAACGGGGCACGGTACTCGCTGCGAAGGAGCTGGAGGTCGCGGTGAATCGTGCTTCGGGAGACACCCAACTCCCGGGCCAGGCTGGCCGCATTCGGGCCGGGCTGGCGCTGGAGCGCAGCGTCGATCCAGTACAGGCGACACAATTGCCGGTGGGCTTGCTTCATGGTACAGATTGACCCTCGCCCCGGTGCATTCGAAGCTCTGGAGAGAAGTGTAGAGCGCAGGTCAGTGATTCGCAAGGCAGGCTTGCCTTGGTATGCCACTGTGGCAGGCCGGGCCGGCAGGGCAGGCTGACCCGGGCGGGTGCCAGGGCGGGACAGACCGTGCCCATGCCATGAGATTGGTGCCAGGACGGGGAAGGAATGAGTAGAGTGCGGGCCACGCGAGCGAATGAGCCTTGGCCCAGGGGGGCGGCCGCTGGGGCGACGGCCGGCGAGCGTCTGGGGGAGAGATCGGTGCCGGGGTCATTCCGGTATCCACGCGGCGAAGCATGGCCGATGCGATCGTCCGGCCCCCGGCCGCTGTCGGGCCCCACGTTCGGGCCCGGGCGATGGCCCGGCTCCCGGCCGGTGTTCATGTCGGTGTTCTTGCTGTCGTGGCTGTCGATTCTCCTCTTCGCCGGTGTGTGGGTGACCGGGGCCACGGCGGCGGAGGACACCTACTTCATCCTGCCGCGCGATTCCATGCATGTGGGATCTGTCACCATTCACCGGCAGAATATCTTCCCGGCCGACGACGACTACGCCCGCAGCGTCTATGGCCGGCTTGCGAATCGCCTGCATGCGGTGACCCGTGAGGGTGTGATCGAGCGGGGTTTGGGCCTGGCGCCGGGAGATACCGTTAGCGCCGCGGATCTTGGCAGCGCTCTTCGGCGCCTCAGGAGCTATCCCTTCCTTCATGACGACGTCGATCTCCAGCTGGAGTTCGCGGGGGATACACTGAACCTCGATCTGACCACCCGAGACGTCTGGACGACGCGTCCCGCGTTTCAGTTCAGGAAGACCGGTACCCTGTTGACCTGGCTGGTAAGTCTCGAGGAGTCCAACCTGTTCGGCCTGGGCAAGGGGCTCGGCGGGTTCGTGGGGGAGGGCGAGATTCGTTCCGTGTGGGGTGGTTGGTACCTCGATCGGCAGTTCCTGGGGACGCATGCCCACCTCCGTGCGGTCATGAGCCGGGGCGAGGACACCCGTGCTCTCGAGATCGCGTTCGGACGGTCTTTCGATCGAGCCGCCACCCGGTGGGGCCTCGATCTCGATGTTCGTGACTATGCTGGGCCCTTCGTGGATCGTCGGGGCGGGTTGGATGGACCGGAGTGGACCTTGGAACGCTGGCTCGTCTCGGTGGCCGGGGGGCCCCGGGTCTCAGGAACGAATCGCACGGCATTGCGGATCAAGCCCGCGCTGTACTTCGTCCGAGAGCGGTACACGCCGCCCGATTCGAGTGATCTTGGCCGCTCGGATCTTCCCCCCGCCGCCTGCCTCGGGCCGGCCATGGCGGATCGCGACATCCGGGCGTTTGGGGTGGAGTTCGACTACGTACATGAGCGCTATTCCGAGAGGATCAACATCAACTCCATCGGCCGGCGGGAGGATTTCAACCTCGGCACCGAGATGCGGCTGCGTATCGGCTACTCCCCCCGCGGCTGGGGGCCGGACGAGGGCAGCTGGTTCCTCATGGCACAAGGGATGCAAGGGAAAGCGATGGGATCCCGGACGTTTCTGCTGTCGCTGTTTCAGGGGATGGGCCAGATCGTTGATCAGGCATTTCAGGATGCCCGGGTGTGGACATCGACCGCCGTGTATCGCAATCTGTCAGCCAGGCACACTCTGGCCACACGGTTGCGCGCAGACTTCTCCCATCGCCTGTACCCGCAACATGTTTTCGGCATGGGCGCCGAGAGCGCCCTGCGGGGGTTCGAGGCCTATCGGTTCTCCGGTGAACAGATCCTCCAGCTCAACGTCGAGGATCGCTGGATTCTCATCGACAACATGTTGGGGCTTCTTTCCGTGGGGGCGGTGGCCTTCCTCGACGGGGGGCTACCATGGTCCGAGGGGCGCCGTCGTGAGGCGGAACCGAGGGTGGCTGCCGGGGTGGGGCTGCGACTGCTGGGCAGCCGAACCCGCGGCCTGTTCGTCACACGGGTGGATCTCGCCTATCCTATTGTAGGCAAAGAAGATGGGGATGGGTGGGTTCTGTCGATCGCCGCCGGCCAGGCCTTCTAGTTTCACACGCCCGGCTGCCCTGGCGCGATCCGGCCTCCGGTCGGCGCAGCATGTCTCCGATGGGGCGCCGCTGGCCTTCGGTCGGCTGGGCTTGATGCAAGCGTCCGGCGAACCCACGATCATCCCGTCGAAGTTTGCCCGGTTTCGGGCTCATTCCGAGTGAGATTCCAGCAGTGCAGAGCCCAGAACCCTGCACCGGTGGGGTATGCGCGGGGTGGGGTTCCTGTGGTCCCGTTGACACTGACCCGAAATTCACTCATAATATGTACCGAGCGGGATTCTAACCTCGGTTGGAAGACCGTCTCATGCGATCGAATCGCAGCCTGGATAGAGCCCGGTTTCCACTGGTCGTTTCCGTGAAGATCGGATCTGCCAGGTAGTATTTCGATTCTGTGCTGAGCGAGCGGTGAGGGGGTACGGGCAGACCGGGAGGAAGGTCTAGGTAGAGGGTACCTTGGGTGAACTCCCAGTGATCCTTGCGATCGCACTGTCTATTCACTGCTAGCTCGCATGCCCCCGTGACAGAAGGTCTGTCACGGGGGTTTTGCACTCTGCGGCTTTCTGGCACGAGCGGGCCTGGGATTGCCCAGGAAACAGCCATGCCGGCGAATCTATCTCCTGAATACATTCGGCTCGAGAGGCGGTTGCGCGAGAGCCGTGATCCCGACGAGAAACTCGTCATCCTGCGCGAGATGCTGCGTGCCATTCCCAAGCACAAGGGAACCGAGAAGATGCAGGCGGATCTCCGCCGCCGTATCTCGAAGCTGGAGCAGGCCGTCGAGCAGCAGAGCAGGAAGTCGGGTCGTGACATGTTCCATGTTCCGCGGGAGGGGGCCGGCCAGGTTGTGCTGGCGGGACCGCCCAACTGCGGAAAATCGAGCATTCTGGCTGCGTTGACCAACGCATCCCCCCAGGTCGCGCCCTACCCCTTCGCAACCCAGCATCCATTGCCGGGCATGGTTTCCTGCGAGGATGTTCAGATCCAGTTGGTGGATGCCCCGCCGCTCTCGCGCGATTACGTTGAGACGGCGCTGTTCAACACATACCGGGTCTGCGACTTGATCCTACTGGTGGCCGATGTGACAGATCCGGATCTACCGAGGACCCTAGCGGACTGCATCGCCATGCTCGAAGAGCATCACATCCGCATCGATCCCCGCGCGGCGCTGGATCAGGATGGCAGCCGCTCAGTCCTTGAGAAGCGTGCCGTGATCTTCGGGAACAAGTCGGACCTGATCATGGGAAGCACGACGCCGGATGACCTTCGTGGCCGGGCCGTGGCGCGATTGAAGGAGGTCTTGGGTGATGTCCGGGTCCTGGTCGGATCAGCGCGAGAGAATGACGGTCTGGATCGGCTGCCGGAACTGCTCTTTTCGAGTTTGCAGCTCGTTCGTGTCTACACGAAGAAGCCGAATCAGAGATTCGAGCGCGGCCAGCCTTTTGTGCTCCGGGAAGGGGCCACGGTCCTGGATGCCGCCCAGTTGATTCACAAGGAGTTCGCTGAGAAGCTGAAGTTCGCCCGCCTGTGGGGATCAGGAAAACACCAGGGTCTCTCGGTACCGCGCGATCATGTCCTTGCCGATGGGGACATCCTTGAAATCCACGCTGGTTGACCGGCGCTCGAGGCCCCACGGGCTCACTGTACTCGTCGCCGGGCCTACCGCTCGGTCCGCACCACCCGACAGGCCGCCCGCGCGGATCCGCTTGCGAGGCGGATGAAGTAGACGCCGGCCGGAGCCCGGCGATCATCGTCTGTCCGTCCGCTCCAATGCACCGTCCATTGGCGATCGGCCACCTGAACCGGGCGCAGGTCGCACAGAATGCGCCCACAGACATCGGCGACCTGGGCGTTGACCTGGGCACCGAGCGGGGCGCTGAACGAGAGTCGGAAGTCGGCGCCTGGGTTCGCGTCCCGCAGTCTCAACGCACAGATTCCATCAGCCCGGTTCGCGCGTTGGTCGAGGGAGACAGGGGAATCGTCACCGAAGGTCTGACTGCCGGCGCGGCCGTCACCGGCCTCGGCCAGGCTGCCGTCGAGGATGATCAGGCCCGTGTCGATCGCGACCGGGTAGAACTCGGCGGCAGCGACGTCCCACACATGCCACTCCTCGAACACGATATCCGTAGATCCCTCTTCGGCCAGGCCCGTGAAGTGGAGATCGGCCAGCGCTCCCGGGCCGTCCACATAGAGGCCGGGACCAAGGATGATCCCCTCGATGCGGATCAGCGCATCGGACTCTTCCTCGACCAGCCACCACAAGGTCGTTTCGGGGTTGCTGATGAGACTTCCTACGAGCGCCGAATCGAACTGCACGATCGTGGGGTCGTACGAGAGTCGCACCTGAAATCCTCGCACGAAGGGAGTGTCATCGATGCTCAAGGCAACTTCGCCCGTGTGCCCTGTTCCGAATATGAACTCGGGGTCGGGCTCGAAGAACAGCTCGGCCATCGGTCCCACGACAATGTTGGCATCATGAACCTCGATGGGTTCGATCGGAACCCCCTGGCAGTTCCTGACCGTGGCCGCGGCGATGTGAAGGATGGTCTCTTCCCGCTGGCCGATCGCCTCGAACCACAGGTCCAAGATAGCGCCCGGACCGGCCACACACTCGTCCACCGGGATGATGTACGCCTCGACCGTGATCAAGCCGGCTTCCTGGTTCAGAGACCAGAAGAGCCCGTAGGGGGGCGAGTAATTCGAGAACAGGCCGCCGGGCTCAGCGTCGACAAAGGCCAGGATCGCGGCGTCGTAGCTCAACGCAAGGCTGAACCCGCCGAGGCTATCGACGTCGATGGCCTCCACCGTCACAGCGAACACCTCAGCGGAATCCGCATACACCGTCTGCGGGTTGAAGTGGAGTTCCACGGCGGATGCAACACCAGGGATGCCCAGCACTGCAAGAAGCAGGATCGTGTAGCGGCTGACTCGGGCTGTCATCGGTCCCTCCTGAATGCTTCGTTTGGCTCGCGCCTGCACCGGCGCGTGATGGTGGCCGGCATGCATCGGCGGCCGGTACGCGGCGGTGGGGTGGTTGCCCCTCCTAGCGCAGGCGGATGATCTTGCGAATCGCATGCTGACGGTTTGCCTCCCGACTCTCGAGTTGCAGCCGGATGAAGTAGATGCCTGGCGGAGCCCGGTGACCGGTCTGGCTGTGTCCGTCCCAGCGGACCTGGTACTGCCCCGCCTCGCGCGGGCCCGAGAACAACATGCGCAGGAAACGGCCATTGAGATCGTGAACGGCCAGCGTCATGTCCGCCCCCTGCGCAAGGACGTACTGGATGTCGGCCCCATGGATGAAGACGGTCGGAGCCGCGAGGCTGCAGGAGTGCGCAAGGCTTCCGGATTCCTCTGGATCGCCGTGCGGGTTCGGCGGAGTCGAAGGGTCGTGGGGCTCGGAAGGATCGACATCCATCGGGGCCGAGTGGCCGGCCAACTCCCGATTCTGCCGGTCCCGGGCTCGTACAGAGACAATGCGAATGCCGGCCTCGAGACAGACGGGGTCGTAGATCGCGGGCGGGTCGGGGGCCTGGAATCTGGCGACGGCATGCAAGCCGTCCTGCGCGACGGTGCCGTTCCACACGGCCGCGTCCATCCAGACATGACCATCGTGGCCGGGGCTGCCGTAGAAGAAGTGCTCCCCGGCGGATTGCCACAGCTCCCCGGCGGTTGCCGACAGGAACAGCCAGTCGTCCGCATGCTCGAGCTTGATGCTGGCACCGACCATGGTTCCCGGATTGCCGAGGAGATAGACCCGCGCCTCGACCTGACCCCCGGGATGCGGGCAGAGCAGCAGTCGGGCCGCCATGGTCCCCGGCTCGCCGTCACCCGGGCTCCCAGCCTCTTCGGACGCGGGCGCCCACAGCGCCGCGTTTTCGTAGTTGTTGGCCAGCACGATGAGATCGTCGAACTCGATCTGATTGTCCGTGGTGGGACGTCCCTTGCGGCCGTATCCCACCGTCGGACCAATGTCACAGATTGGATCGTAGGCCGGGTGGCCCGCGGATGTGTTGTAGGCCAGGCTCAGGATCAGGACGTCATAGATGTCGACGACATGGTACTGGCCGGTCACGAAGTCCCCCAACCAGTAGGAGAGGGAGGCATCCTGGGCTTGCGCGCTGCTCGCCGCGAAGTTGAGTGCCGCATCGTAGGCGAAGGCGGCGTAATAGTAGTAGTCCCGGGCCACGGGCTGGTCTGTGTACGCTTCCCCTGCTCCATCATAGACCAGCTCCCAACCCTGGCCGAGCGCCTCGGCGGGCGAGGCCGGCCAGGCCGGCACACCGCCCGGATCGGGCGGATCATCGTACTCCGGATAATTGCCGAACCCCTTGCGGTAGAGCTGGACACCCGCGAAATCGCTGGACGGATTGCTCCAGACGAGATCCACGCTGAGGTCGGCATTGGCGGTGATGTCAGCGTCCAGGCCGGCGACGTTGTCGGGTGCGACGGTGTCGATCAGCAGGGGACCCAGATGGGAAATCTCGCTGCCATTTCCCAGGGAATCGTACACAGCCAGATGCGCGAACCACTCGCCGTCGGCCAGGTCGAGAAACCACCAGGCGTGGTGGGTCGAGTCCGCCGACCATGGGACGAACAGATCATACCCGCCCTGCGGATCGGGTGCGCCGGCCGGGTCATGGTCGAGCAGCACGTAGTACCCAGCGACCCCCACGGGGCAGGTTCCTTCGTCCACGGTGGCGGCCCAGGCAAGCTTCAGGTCATTGGCTTGACTGACAACCCCGGGTGCATGCGTCGGGCTTTCCAGAAGGGGGACCAGGGGTGCGGTGATGTCGTAGGAGAGCATGCCGCCTGTATAGATGGCCGTCAGGTCATTGTTCTGTGGATCGCGCAGTATGCACGCCTCTGCATCGAACGCGATCGGTTCGCAGGCGTCATCGGGCAAGGGGCTGACGGCGCTCAGGGTCATGACTGCCAGGATGCCGCTGCCGGAGATTCCCATCGTCGCACCCAGCACGGCGCCGTCAAGGATCAACGTTCCCGCCTCGCCGATGGACCAGTCGAGGTAATGCTCGTATGCCGACAGAAGCGATCCGCTCTCGATCGAGACGACCTCCACAAGATCTGCCGGAAACTGAACGACGAAGTGGAACCCGCGAATGCCGGGCTCGCCGGTGCCGCCGTCATCGAGCGCGATGTCAATGCCGACACTGTCGGCTCCGGGCGACTGCGCCAGAAAGGCCAGATCCGGCGAAAGGTAGATCTGCCGCCCATCGCGAAGGGCAAACCCGTCTACCCCGGTTGCGTCCGCTCCGCCGACGGCGGTCTTCGCCGGCCGGCCCTGAGCCAGAGACACCAGGGTGCTAGCGGCGCCGACCATACCGACGAGGATCAGAAGTCGCATCCAGGGGCGGGATCCCCATGCAAATCTGCCGTCGAGAGGATGAAGAACGGGGGACATGCGCGGCCTCCTTTGCATCCCGTCACGATCTCTGTCGGCGCACCCGTCCCGCATTCCAGCGCCGCGGCTGTCTCGCACGGGCCGGGCGCGCCCGGCCTGCATTGCACGAACGCGTCCACCTGCCACGGGCTCAACGCATCGGCCCTGCGCCCGGTAGCGTGCGCGGAAGGAGGTGAGGCTGTCCACGGAGAGCCCAGGCTGCGGTCATCAAGCAGCTGACACGGTCGTAGGCCTGGGGACCAGGGCTATGCACCAGCGCCGTCGTGCCATTGCGGTTGGAATCTGTTCCGGCTCTTGGCCGCTCCAGGGGCCGCTCGCACAATGTCCCGAACAGGGCGGAACGCACAATCGCTCGACAGACTTCCTGGTGGCTGCGTACACTCACCACCTACCTCGCGGATGCTATCAGCGATGCGAATTGCTCGTCAATCGAGTTAATCGGGTGTCGGCGCGAACTGCTCCGGCCGCACCTGTTGCAGACTGCCAGCGCAGTCGATGAAGAATCCGTACTCGGGGTGCCAGAATGCCCTTCCATTGTGCGCCTTGACCGAACCATAGAAATCCTCTTGGCCGCCTTCATCGATGAAGAGCGACAGGCTCGTTCCCCCATGATAGCTGTTGCCCCCGGCCCGCGCTGGTCCGGGTAGGTAGTCATAGCGGTCGCGACCGGCCTGATCCATGAAGACGCAGACGCTGTTGTGTGCGCTGGCGCCGTGCGAGAAGAAGCGACCACCCTGATAGTGATCGTTGCCGGCCGCATCGACGAAGAGCGTTACGGATTCGTCCCAGGCCAGCCCTTGAGCCACGCCGTTGCGCGTGACGTAGTGGTCGTCGCCCCCGGCCTCGTGGAAGTAGCCCAAGGCCTGGTGGGCACTGAACCCCTGATTGTAGCGTGATCCGATGTAGCGGTCGTCTTCCGGGCCGGCGGCATGCAGGATGCCATAGCCGTAGTAGTAGCCACCGCCCTGGGAGAAGTTGCCGGCCTCCATCCGGTCCGTCCCGCCCCCATCGAGCAGCACGCCGAGGCCGCCGGATGCCAAGGTGCGAAATCCCATGCCGCATCCCTGGGACCAGGCTTCGAAGATCCCGGAGGTGCCATAGCCGGTGGGGTAGCGCCCCTTGGCGAAATAGCGATCATCCCCGGCCGCATCGTGCAGCAATCCGATGCCCTTGGCCAGACCCACGGCCTGGACATGACTATCTCCCATGAACTGATCATCGCCTTGCTCATCAAGCAGCAACCCCAGCCCGAAGAGGCCCACCCCCTGGCAGAAGGAGTGGCCCCGATAGGTATCATCACCTTCCAGGTCGTGGAGCCAGCCGATGCCGAGGTAGCCGGTGCCCTGGGCCCACTGCATACCGATGTATTGATCGTCGCCCTCCAGATCCAGCAAGCCGCCGATACCCAGGCATCCGCTGCCTTGCCGTCCCCACTCGGTCGTTTCGTAGGCGTCATCCCCCTCGAGGTCGATGCAGACGGTCAGGGGCGTCGCGCGATCCGAACCGTCACCGGAGCCGGCGCTGTAGAAGTCATCTCCGCCCAGATCCATGATGAAGGCGATGTTGTCGGCGGCGTACCAGTGCGAACCCCGGCCGCCGAAGACAAGGCCGCCCACGGGAGAGTCGTATTCAAGGAGCACGGCGGCTTGGAGGGTATCGGAGAAGACTTCCCGCACGTAACCGGCGGCGGATCTGACCCATTCGAGATCCGTCAACAGGGCGACCCTGAGAGCTGATTCCATGAGGGCCCCATAGTCGACCTTCTCGGCGAGTTTGATGAGCCGGTAGTTCCGTTCGAAGCGGTCGCGATCATCGTCGAAGTGGATGTAGATCTCCTTGGCGAAGAGCTCGGTCAGTTCCCATCGTTGGGATGCCAGGAAGTCGAGTTCCTCCTCGGTCAGCTCACGGAACGCTTGTGTGTGCCAGATGCGGGCCTCACTCAAGACCTGCACGATCTGGTCCAGGAGAGGTTGCATGCGCGCCAGGCGCGAGGACGGGTCTTCCAGCGGGTCGCCCGCGGCGATCTGTGGGCCCGATCGTCCCGCGCCCGCCGGCGCAGGGATCTCGGGTGCCACCAGTCGCCGGGAGCGCGGCATTGCAAGGGAGTGTTCGGGAATCCACAGCGCCGCGGCACGGGCGAGTAGATCGACGATCCCGTGCGCCTGGCCCAGCGAGTCGACGATGGCTTCCGACAGGTGTTCGAAGCGGAAGGGATCGCGATGGCCGTAGGTCATGCAGTCGAGTCGGAACGGATCACGGTGTTGCTGGCAACGGGCCAATCGGCGGAGAAGATCCTCCGTGTCGGAGCGGATGCCGAATGCAGCGGACAGCTCCCAGACCAGGGAGGTGAAGCGACTCTCGCGCAACTGTGTCGGAGGGTAGATGTCGGCATTGGACGGGGCCGGCGGCCAGTGGGCTTCCGGTCGCGGTCCGAGTGTGATGGGCAGCGTCACGATGGCCTGCTGCTTGCTTGCCCGGGCGCGGAGTGTGTCCCCGGACGTCAGACTGTCGACCAGGGCGAGCGGTTCATGCCAGAAGCGGCGCGCACTGGCGGCGGGCAGGGTGGCGCCATTGCACTCGACCTGCGTTTCGATCGCATCGCGTAGAACCCGGACCGGGTAGATCTGGCCGACGGTCCCATTTTCCAGGGATCGCAGGAATCGCGCCTGTGCGCTGTCCACGGGGCAGTCGAATCGGCTGTCACCGGCGGCAACGATGATGTCTCCGGCCAGGAGTCCCCCCTTCTCCGCCGGAGAGAAGGGAAAGACCGCCGTGACCCTGAGCCCGCACAGTGCCCCGTCGAGGGCCGCCGGTCCGCCGGCCGCGGGTGTGATGTCGGGCAGATTCGGAACCGGCTCGGTGTAGATTCCCAGCCACCCGCGCTGATCGGCCGAGTTCGCCGCCCCCCCGGCTGGCATGAGTAGGCCCGTCAGCATCAGCAGCCCAGCCAGCATCAGTGCCAGGTGAGGCCACGCCGTCCTGTGATCACCGATCTTCATGATCGATCCCCTTTGAGCAAGCGATTTCGGAGGCGCGCCGCGGAACGCCGCGGCGCGCCACAACATCGCCGTGGCACTCTCACGTTCGGTGGGATGCGTGTGCAGGTGCGCGGATTGGATTTCCGGCGCTTCCCGATCGCGAAGAGCTACAGTTCTCTCATCCCCGCGGACAGATCTCAGAATACTGTACGTTGCCGTTTCCTCCAAGAGCGCCGCGGGACGCTTGGAAGCCGAGCCGCCGATCGACCATGCCGACAAACTGTCGCCGGGACCATCACCGCGGCGCAAGCCGAGATGGCGCCGCGAAGCGTACAGCGCCATCATGAAGGGGCGCCAAGACACATAATACATGGCTACACAGAGCTTTAGCGAGATGAACGGAACGCTGGCTTCCCTTGTGCTATGGGCATGTGATTCGTGGGAACGGGATCAAGGAAGCTTCGGCTTGTTGAACTGGAAACGCGAGTGCGAGAATCCGGAATGGTTCAGGTATCATGGCGTCCTATGGCCTGGGAGGAGATGTGGAGCGAGGATTCATCCTTCATCCGACCTATCTCATTGAGAGGGACCGCGCCGTGGTTCACCTGTTCGGCGTGACCGATGAAGGCGTTACATTCGTGGTCCGCGACACCCGGGTCCGGCCCTCGTTCTTCCTGCGGTGCGTGGATGTGCCGCGCGCCGAACCGATTCTCGAGGCTGCTCGCCGTCAATCCCTGGCGGCTGAGGGCGGGTCGAGTTCCCGTCAGGTCGCTTCCGTCGCAGAGCGAGTCGCGGAGTCGGCCCCGCAGGGCCAGCCGAGGGTGGAGTCCCAGCCGGGGGGGGCTGTCCTCCCGGAGCCAACGGCCGGAGCCGGGCCTGCGGCTTCGCCGGAGCTAGCCGAAGAGCGCTATCCTCGCATCGGTCCTGGGACATGGCGGACAATGAAAGGCGAGGAGGCGGTCGAGGTCCTGGTGGCCATCCCTCCCGAGGTCCCCCCGCTCAGGGACCGGCTCCAGGCCGCCGGAATCAACTGCCACGAAGCCGACGTACCCTTCGTCAGCCGGTACCTGTGTGACCGGGGAATCTGCGGTGCGATGCAGATCGCGGGGCCGTCTCGCGCAGGCCGGCGGGTGGATCGGATCTATGAAGATCCTTCGCTCGCACCCGAGGAGTTTGAACCCACTCTGAAGGTGCTCTCCCTGGATATCGAGACCGACTTGCGTGCGCAAGAGGTTCGCTCTGTCGCTCTGTACGCGAATCTTCCGCATGGTGGGCGGGTTTCGGAAGTGCACTTCCGCAGGTCGGCAGCCTCCACGGCCAATGGAATGCTCGATGAAGGCCGCGTGAGCGGATTCTTCTTCGAGCACCCCGATGAGCCGGCACTGCTGGCTGCCTGCGCCAGGCGCCTGCGTGAGATCGATCCGGATGTCTTGACGGGATGGAATGTCGTCGACTTCGATCTGCGTGTTCTGGAGCAGGCGTTCGGACGCTGCGGGGTTCCTTTCTATCTCGGGCGGGCTGATCTGCCCTGCCGGGTGTGGTCGCGCGATGAGAACTGGATGACCAGTCGTGCGACAGTGCATGGCCGGGTTGTGGTGGACGGGATGGATCTGGTACGCGGTGCCTTCATTCGCCTGGACACCTATGCCCTGGATGTGGCCGCCCGGGAACTGCTGGGTGAAGGCAAGACCATCACGGCGCCGGATCGGGGAGCCGAGATCGAACGGCTCTATCAAGAGGATCTGACGGCATTCCTGGACTACAACCTCACCGACGCTCGCCTGGTCATCGATATTCTCGAGACGCGATCCCTGGTTCCGCTGGCCGTCCGCCGCGCGCTGCTCACGGGATTGCCTCTGGATCGTGTCTCGGCCAGCATCGCCGCATTCGACTTCCTGTACATCGGGGCATTGCATCGCCGGGGGATCGTGGCGCCCAGTGTTCACATGGTCTCTGATGCGGCCCAGCGCCCCGAGGCCGTGCGCAGCGACAGGCCGGCCGGCGCTCAGCGCGTCATGGCAACCGGGGCCGGCCTGATGTCGGACACAAGCTCGGCGGCGGAGCCAGGGACGTTGTACAGAGCAGATTCGGTGGCGCACTCGGAAGGGCAAGACACGGAGGGGGTAGGCGCAAAGGGCGTAGGCGCAAAGGACGTAGGCACGGAGGACGTAGGCGCAAAGGACGTAGGCGCAAAGGACGTAGGCACGGAGGACGTCGACAGGGACGGGGTAGACACCGAAGGGGTAGACGCGGAAGGAATCGAGACAGAGGGTCAGCCGGCTGCGATTGGAGGCTATGTGCTCGACTCGCTTCCGGGTATCTACTCGAATGTCTGGCTGTTCGACTATCAGAGCCTGTATCCCAGCATCATCCGAACCTTCCAGATCGACCCGCTGGGACATGCGCGTGCGCAGGCCGACCCCGCCGAGCCAGCCGTTACAGCGCCCAATGGCGTCCGATTCCCACGGCAGGGTGGCATTCTTCCCGAACTGCTTGCAAACCTGATTCCGCGTCGGCTCGAGGCGAAGCGCCGAGGCCACCAGGTCGAATCATGGGCGATCAAGATTCTCATGAACTCCTTCTATGGCGTCCTGGCCTCGCCGCGCTGCCGCTTCTACTCCACATACGTGTCCAATGCCATCACGACCTTCGGGCAACAGATTCTCTTGTGGACCAAGGCGCAGTTCGAGCAGCGTGGGTATCAGGTGATCTATGGCGACACTGACTCGTTGTTTGTGGTTTCCGGGATCCCCCTGGCATCCGACGCCGAGAACACCGGACGTTCGGAAGTGAGCGCGCTCAACGAGGCGTTGCGCCGCTTCGTACGGAATGAATACGGCATGGAGAGCCACCTTCTGCTCGAGTTCGAGCGCCAGTATGTGAAGTTCTTCATGCCAAGCCTGCGCCACACGACCGGAGGTAGCAAGAAGCGGTACGCCGGCGTCGTGGAACGTGGCGGGGTCCGCGAAATCGTGTTCACCGGGCTCGAGTCGGTGCGGCGCGACTGGACCGTGTTGGCCAAGGATTTCCAACGTCATCTGCTCACACGGGTCTTCGCCGAGGAGCCGGTTGACGAGTTCATCCGGGAGTTCCTGCGCGAGCTCCGCGCGGGGGATCGGGATGGGGATCTGGTCTATCGCAAGGCCCTGCGGAAACGTCTGTCCGAGTATGGGAAGACGACGCCGCCACATGTGAAGGCGGCCCGACTCATTCCGGGGAAGCCAGGTCGTCTGATCTCGTATGTGGTCACTACAGACGGCCCCCAACCCGTGGGGCACCTGACCGCTTCCCCAGACTACAATCACTACATTGAGAAGCAGTTGCGACCCATCGGCGAGTCCATCCTGCAACACATCGGTCGAACCTTCGACGAGTACCTCGGGCGCGGCGATCAACTCGGTCTTTTGTAGAATCCGCTCGTTTCTGATTCATCCGTCCGACAGTGGCACCGATCGGACAGGGGGGCCAGGGGTGGTCTTGCCGGGGAACGGCAGGGAGGCGGCGCTCAGTCCGACGATGAGGGCGGTTCGGGAATTGTGACTCGCGGGGCTGGGCCGAACACGGCCGGGGATTCCGGCCCGCCAGCGGCCCCGGGAACGGCTCCGTCGGACGAGCCCCGTGACGCTCCCTGAGATGCCCGGTTGACTGTCTCGGGTTGCGTCTCGGGTGCGGCCCGTGACAGGAGATCACCGATGGCCTCGATGAGCGCCCGTGAGTCTCCCTGGACGATGGCCTTCGGGATCGACCAGAGTAGCTTCAAGCTGACCAGGATCCAATCCCCAACACGGACGGCCTTCGCAAGGACGGGATTGCGTAGCAGATTCTGCCAAAGCGCGCTCACGCCACCCCGCGCGGGGTGCTCGCTCGCGGGAGTCGTCGCCGGGACATCAGCCAGGTCGAGTCCCTTGCGATCGACAGAACGGGGGCCGGATTCAACCTCTGAGGCCAGCCATGCCGTGGGGTGCAACTCCCAGGCAGTGCCACGCCACGAAAGGGCCTCCGGCGAGCACAAGACTCCCGTGAGAACAAGGATGGCGAGAGCAACGACAAGGGGTTTGCACCGCGCCATCCGGATCCTGTGTGCCAAGGCGAACTGGCCCATCTTCATCAGCTTCTCCACCGTGTCCTGTCGTGGAAGCGGTCGCCCTTGCAGTGTGACTCGATCCTTTCAGGATGGGCTCATCGGGTATCACGTGGAACCGGTTGGTCCACCCTTCCCTACGATCCACGGGGGACAAGAGTTCCACATGTAGAAGGACGTCCATGACAGGCACGGTGTTCAGAGCGAAATTCATCCGCATTCTGTGCCCGTGGAATCGCCGGCCGCACCCTTGATGATCCATGCACCCAATGGCGGCATGAGCATAATCGATTATCCCGCTTTGGGATAGCTGCAACTGACCTAGATCTTCTGGTCGAAACCAGGCCGACTGCGGGTGCTCTTCATCCCGAGGTCTTCCCTGAGCTTCACCGGCAGGCCCACCGGTTTTCACGGTTGCCCGCTCGGCCCGGATTGCACGGGTGACTAGGTTGTGCCGACAGGACTGGACTTGTCGACGAGTTCAGCGGCCTGCTCAACGATGGCGTCCGCGGTGAATCCGTACTTCTCGAACAGCCTGTCCGGTGGAGCCGATGCCCCGAAGCCGTGCATCCCGATACAGATTCCATGATCGCCGACATACTGCCGCCAGCCGAGTGGCGCTGCGGCCTCAACAGAAACTCTCGCAGTCACTTGCGGCGGGAAGATGGCGTTGCGATACTCGATCGGTTGGCAGTTGAACAGCTCCCAGCTGGGCATGCTGACCACCCGGGTGGCGATGCCCCTCTCCTCCAGCACCGCTTGCGCCGCGAGACAGAGGGCCACCTCGGACCCGGTTGCAACCAGGATGAGGGCCGGAAGGCCCTGCGAACCCTCAGTGACCGTACGGTGTCGCGCGTCCGTCTCACCGGGCGCACGCTCCACGACCTTCCCGTTGCGTCCGGCCGTCCGGCCCAATTCACTCGCCTCGGACAGGATGTAGGCTCCCCTGGCCACGAGGGAGAGGTCACCAAGGGATTCCCCGCCGTCATCGAACGGCTCCCCGCGGGTCTCGGCGCCAGAGTAGATCGCTCGCTCCCTGGATAGCGGGAGCAGCTTCTGGCGCGAGAGAATCAGCGCCGTGGGACCGGGATTCCGGAGAGCCGCAGCCCAGGCCGCGAGTGTCTCGCGCGTGTCCGCCGGCCGGATGACCGTCAGCCCGGGGATGGCCCGCAGGGCGGGTAGATGCTCGATGGGCTGATGCGTGGGTCCGTCCTCACCGAGGCCGATGCTGTCATGAGTGAAGACGTAGATAGTGGGCAGGTGCATGAGGGCCGCCAGCCGCAAGGAGGGACGCAAGTAGTCGCTGAATACCATGAAGGTCGCGCAGAAGGGGCGCAGGCCGCCATGAAGTGCGATGCCGTTGGTGGCGGCCCCCATCGCGTGTTCGCGGACGCCATAGTAGATGTTGGGTCCGTCGACCTTCCCCGGGGCGAATCGGCCGGCATTCTGGATCGTCACGCTGTTGGAGTCATTCAGATCGGCCGATCCTCCGATCAGATTGCCGAGCAGGGGAGCCAGGGCGTTGATGGCCCGGCCCGAAGCGGAACGGGTGGCCAGCGCCGCAGTGGCGGGATCCGCCTTCATCAAGGCCTGCTCCCATCCGTCGGGGAGTTCCCCGGCCTGCCATTGATCCCAACGGACCCGCAGGTCCGGATGATCACCCGCGTACCGATCCAGCGCCGCTTCCCAGTCCTTCTCGGCTTCCGCGCCGCGCTCCAGCGCCCGGGCCATGTGGGCCCGGACCTGATCGGGAACGTGGAACGGTTCAGGTGCATCCCACCCCAGCGCCTTCTTGGTCAATGCCAGCTCGTCCTCGCCCAGGGGCGCGCCATGGGCTGTTTTGGAACCCTGCTTGTTCGGGCTGCCGAAGGCGATGTGGGTCCGCACAACGATGAGGGAGGGCTGATCCCGCTGCGCGCGCGCCGCTTCGATGGCATGATCGATCGCGGCGAGATCCTCTCCATCCACGGATTGGACGTGCCATCCTGAGGCGGAGAAGCGCTGGACCACGTCATCGCTGGTGGAGATCGACGTGCTGCCCTCGATGGTGATGCCATTGCTGTCGAACAGGTAGATCAGCTTCCCCAGCTTGAGGTGCCCGGCGAGCGAGATCGCTTCCTGGGAAAGACCCTCCATCAAGTCCCCATCGCCGACCAGCGCGTAGGTGTAGTGATCGACGATGTCGTGGCCCGGACGGTTGAACTCCGCGGCCAGAAATCGCTCCGCCATGGCCATACCCACCGCGTGGGCCAGGCCTTGACCCAGCGGACCGGTGGTCACCTCGACCCCGGGCGTCCGGCCGTACTCCGGATGCCCGGCCGTGCGCGAGCCCAGCTGCCGGAACTCCCGGATCTCGTCGAGTGAAAGGTCGTAGCCTGTCAAATGAAGCAGACTGTACAGCAGCATTGAGCCATGCCCGGCCGAGAGGACGAATCGGTCCCGGTCCGGCCACACCGGGTTCTGCGGATTGTGCTTGAGGAAGCGGGCCCAGAGCACATAGGCCATGGCAGCCGCCCCCATGGCCATGCCGGGATGGCCGGAGTTGGCCTTCTGAACGGCTTCGGCACTGAGAATCCGGATGGTGTTGACACAAAGTCGGTCGATCGAGTGCACGCCTGGTCCTTTCTAAGGGACGCTGGATCGCAGCCCCATTGGATTGGGAGCCAGCAGCATAGAAGGACGGCC
>CAYQJL010000256.1:0-16030 GCA_964417675.1 uncultured bacterium
CCCCCCCCCCCCGCCGGCCCGTCACATCGGCCCGGCCGTGCCGGCCCGTCAGGTCGTGCGTCCGGTGACGACCCGGGGTCCGGCGCGGGGCGCCACCCGCGGGGGAGGGCCCGCGCGTCCCTACCGTTCCGACTCCGAGAAGCCACCCGTCCCGGTTGCCGGTGCCGAGTTCCCGGGCCGGGGAGGTCCGCCGCGCCGCCGCAGCGAGGAGGGTGAGCGCCGCGGCGGGAAGCGTGGCAAGCGCAAGAAGAAGCGGGAAGTCGATGAGCGCGAGCTGCTCGACAGCGTGCGCCGCACCATGGCTACCCTGGGGAGTTCGCGCACCCGCAAGCGCAAGCGCGATCGCGGCGAGGGCGGTTCGGAGATGGAGGAGGACGTCGCCAAGATCGGCGTCAGCGAGTTCGTCACGGCGGCCGAGTTGGCCTCGGCCCTCGGCGTGAAGCCCAACGAGGTTGTCGCGACCTGCATGCGGCTGGGTGTGCTGGCCAATATCAATCGACGCCTGGACCGCGACACGATCGAGACAGTCGCCGATGAGCTCGGCTTTGAGGTCGAGTTCGTCAAGGAGTTTGGTGAAGAGGTCATCCAGGAGGTCGAGGAGGATGTCCTGGAGGCCCCCGAGGTCACCCGGCCCCCGATCGTCACGGTGATGGGCCATGTCGATCATGGCAAGACCAAGTTGCTCGACTACATCCGTCACACCGACGTCGTCTCCGGCGAGTCGGGTGCGATTACCCAGCACATCGGCGCCTACCAGGCGCAGGTGGGCGACCGGGTCGTGACCTTCCTGGACACCCCCGGCCACCAGGCCTTCACCCAGATGCGGGCCCGTGGCGCCGACGTAACCGATATCGTGGTTCTGATTGTCGCGGCCGACGATCGCGTCAACGAGCAGACCGTCGAGGCGATCAATCACGCCAAGGCCGCCCGCAAGCCGATCGTGGTTGCCATCAACAAGATCGACCTGCCCGCCGCCGATCCGGACCGGATCAAGCAGCAGCTGTCCGAGCAGGGCCTGCTGGTGGAAGATTGGGGCGGCGACATTGTCGCGGTCGAGATCTCCGCCAAGTTCGGGAACAATGTCGACAAGTTGCTCGAGATGATCTTGCTGGTCGCGGACCTGCGCGAATTGAAGGCCCAGGAAGACCGGCCCGCCCGGGGAACGATCATCGAGGCCAGGAAGGACCCCGGCCGGGGTATCGTGGCCACGGTCCTGCTGCAGCAGGGGACGCTCAAGATCGGGGACCCCTTCGTGTGCGGGTCGGTGCATGGCCGCTTGCGCGCGATGAAGAATGACCGCGGCCTGGACCTGCAGAGCGCCGGGCCGTCGGCGGCCGTCGAGATCCTTGGCTGGTCCGATGTGCCGCAGGTGGGAGACAGCTTCGCGGTGGTCAAGGATGACGCGACCGCCCGATTGATCTCGGCCGAGCGCACACAGATTGCGCGCGAGCACCGGATGCGCCTGGCGGCCAGCCGCTTCCGCCTCGATGATCTGCACACCCGCATCAAGGAGCAGGAGCGGACCGATCTGCGCCTGATCATCAAGGCCGATGTGCAGGGTTCGGTGGAGGTTCTGCGCGACTCGCTCGAGAAGCTCTCGGATGAGAGGGTGACGATCGTCGTCGTCCATACCGGGGTGGGGCGCATCAATGAGTCCGATGTGATTTTGGCGGCGGCGTCGAACGCGATCATCATCGGGTTCCATGTGCGTCCGGATCCCAAGGCGACCCAGCTGGCCCAGAACGAGGAAGTCCAGATCCGCCTCTACCGGATCATCTACGAGGCCATCGAAGAGATCAAGAGCGCCATGACCGGGCTGCTCAAGCCTATCCAGGAAGAGCGTGTCCTGGGCAGCGCCGAGGTGCGCGAGATCTTCGCCGTGACCAAGTCCGGGGCGGTGGCGGGCTGCCATGTGGTAGCCGGCACGATCAAGCGCAAGTCCCGGGCCCGTGTCATCCGCAACAACGACGTCATCTGGAACGGCGAGATCGGATCGCTCAAGCGATTCAAGGAGGATGCCCGCGAGGTGCAGTCCGGATATGACTGCGGGATGATCCTGGATGGTCTGTCGGATTTGCAGAACGGCGACTTGGTCGAGGCCTACGTGATCGAGGAAGTCGCTCAGACGCCAACCTAGAACGAGGGTGCCGGGCGGCCCGCGGTGAACCGGCGGCGCTTGCGCCGCGCGACGGTTCGGGTGCGCCGCGCATCTTGGTTTCATGTTCTTTGCACTGTGTCAATGTGAGATCTTCATCCCGCACGGCCGCAGCCTGAAGGGCAAGCGCGCGGTGGTCAAGAGCATCAAGGAGCGCCTGCGTTCCCGGTTTCACGCGTCGGTCGCGGAAGTGGGCTTTCAGGATCTGCACCAGCGCGCCGCCCTCGGAATCGCATTGGTGGGCAGAAGCCCGCAGGCCCTCGAGGATGCCCTGGGGGCGATGCGGCGGCTGGTGGAGGACGAGTCTCGCTGCACGATCACTGCCTGGGAGACGAGGGTCGAACCGTTCCGCGGGGCCGCCCGGGCGCCCGTGGATGCGACCCTGAGCCTGCGCCCTGCCTCCGGGCCGTGCCACGCGCCGGCCGGCGCGTCGCCGCCCGAGGCGTCGATCGAGGCGCCATCCGCGTCGCCGCCCGAGGCGTCGATCGAGGAGAACTCCTGGGAGGATGTCGACGAGGATGACGAGCTCTACGGTCCCCATTGGGACAACGATCGGCCGGGACCGGACCCCTCGTAGGGGGGCCGGATCCGTCCCGGATGGGGTTTGCGTCTTGCTACCCGCGATGTGAGGAGAGGAAGCGTGGCACATCCGATGAGGCGGCAGAGGGTCGCTGAACAGATTCACCAGGAACTCGGCAGCCTCATTCAGATCGAGATCCGCGATCCGCGCCTGGGCTGGGCGACAGTGACGCGGGTGGAAATGAGCCCGGATCTGGCCTACGCCAAGATCTTCGTCTCGGTTCTGGGGGATGAGTCCGAGCAGGAAACCTCACTGAAGGTGCTCAACCGGGCCGCGTCCTACCTGCGCGGCCAACTCGGCCGCCGCGTCCGCCTGCGGGCGGTGCCCGAGCTGCGTTTTCTCCTCGACCATTCCCTCGAACATAGCCAGCGGATCATGGACCTTCTCAACGAGTCCCGCGGCCGCCCGTCGGCCGGCGAGGATGCGCATGCCGGCCAGGATACGCAGGCCGGCCAGGATGCGCATGCCAGCCAGGATACGCATGCCAGCCAGGATACGCAGGCCGGCGAGGAACCTGAGACCGGTGACGATGCGCCGGCCGGCAACGGTCCGGATTCGGAGGATGGGGCCGGTGGCCAGTCTGATGCGGGTCGGGAGTTTCCAGCCGCCGGCGGTGCGTGATTGCGGCCGGGCGAGGTGAGGAGGACGAGGTGGGCAAGCGCAGGCCACAGATACCCCTTCCCCTGGCCGGATTCGTCCTGAATGTGGACAAGCCGGCCGGGTGGACGAGTCATGATGCGGTCCAGCGGATCCGTTCCATCCTGAGATTTCGCAAGGTCGGCCACACCGGCACGCTGGATCCGTTCGCCACGGGCGTTCTGCTCTGCTGTGTGGGGCGCGCGACCAAGCTTTCCAACGCGCTGATGGATCTGCCCAAGACCTACACGGGGTCGATTCGCTGGGGTCTGAAGACCGATACGGGGGATGCGGCCGGGCAGGTGCTCGAAACCAGTGCGGTGCCCTGTCCGGGTCAGGAAGAACTGGCCGCGGCCGCCCGGACCTTCCATGGCGAGATCCTCCAGGTCCCGCCCATGGTCTCCGCGATCAAGCACGAGGGACAGCCGCTCTACCGCCTGGCGCGGCAGGGCCTGACGGTCGAGCGCCAGCCGCGCCGGGTGCGTGTCGAGGAGTTTGTGATCCTGGGCGTGGCGGATGACCGCATCCGGTTTCGCGTGGTCTGTTCCCGCGGCACCTATGTGCGGGTCCTGGCCGAGGACCTGGCCGGTATGCTCGCCGGCCGGGCGCATGTCGAGACGCTCTGCCGGACACGGGTGGGATCCTTCTCTCAAGAGGATGCAATCCGCATCGACGAGATCGACGAGGAGATCACGCGCGAACAGCTGCTGGCCCGGAGCATCATGATGAGTGATGCGCTGTCCCACCTGCCCGCCTGGCGGGTACCGCCATTCTGGGCCGCCAAGGTTCATCGCGGGCACACCCCGCCGTGGGTCGTGCTGGACATCAACAAGCCCCCCGCGCCCCACGACTGTGGGCGGCTCGTGACCACGGGCGGTGATCTGCTCGCCCTGGCCGAGGTTCACCCCACGGTGGGCCCGGTTGACCGCGACTGGACCGACGCGCTGGAAATGAAGCTGATCCGAGTGATCTAGGCAGGGACGGGAGCAGGGCGATGGAAGGTGCCAACAGCAGCCGTCCGGCCCCGCGACGGGCGCGTGCGGTGGCGGCGCTCGGGGTCTTCGACGGCGTGCATCGCGGCCACCAGGCCCTGATCGATCGAGTGCGGGTCGGCGCCCGCCGGGAGGCCGCCGATCCGGTGGTGGTCACCTTCGACCCGCCCCCTGCCAGGCTCTTCTCGACCGAGCCGCTCGGCGCCTTCGAGATCACGCCGTGCCGGGAGAAGGTGCGCCTGTTGCGTGCCCTGGGCGTGGTGCGCGTGCTCGTGCTGCCCTTCACCCGCGAACTCGCCAGCCGGACGGCCAGGGGTTTCGTAGAGGACGTACTGCTGCGGGAATTCGATTTGGCCGGGGTCGTGGTGGGGCACGATTTCGGCTTCGGGGCCAACCGGCAGGGAAACCCCGAGTTGCTGAGGATCCTGGGCCGCAGGCTCGGCTTCTGGGTCGAGGTCGTCGCGCCTGTTACCCTGCGGGGGGAGCGGGTCTCCAGCACCCGCATTCGGGCGCTACTGCGCGCCGGCCGCGTGCGCGAGGCCGCCGCCCGGTTGGGGCGCGAGCTCTCTATCGCCGGACGCGTGGGGTCGGGGCAGGGTCTTGGGAAGCGGGAGCTGGTGCCCACCGCCAACCTGGACATCGATCCGGATCAGATTCTGCCCGCGGCCGGGGTCTATCGCGTCTGGGCGCGGCTGGGGGACCATCCGCGCTGGCCCGGGGTCGCCAATGTCGGCCCGGTGCCCACCCTGGGTACGGGGCATGACCGCCTGGTCGAGGTTCATATCTTCGATTTTGACAACGACTTGCACGGGCAGGACCTGCAGGTGGAGTTCATCGATTGGATGCGCGCCGAGCAGCGCTTTCCCGATCTGGAGAGCCTGCGGACCGCGATCTCCGAGGACCTGCGACGGGCGCGAAAACAGTTTGCGGACGAAGGATACAAGCCGCTTGCAACCGATAACTCGGTGTGATAGTTTCGGCCGGTTGAAATCATCAGTAGATACGTCCTGGGAAGTACCCAG
Source organism: uncultured bacterium (assembly GCA_964417675.1). Taxonomy (GTDB): domain Bacteria; phylum Eisenbacteria; class RBG-16-71-46; order CAIMUX01; family WJJG01; genus CAYQJL01. Next base: position 5,386 of record CAYQJL010000256.1, read on the forward strand.
AGTACGTGACGCTAGGCGGAGGAAGGCATGTCGCTGACGAAGGAAAAGAAGCAGGAGATCATCACCAAGTTCAAGCTCCATGGGCTCGATTCCGGGTCCCCTGAGGTTCAGATTGCCCTGCTGACCGAAAAGATCAGGTACCTGACCGAGCACTTCAAGGTCCACCAGAGTGATCATCACTCGCGTCGCGGCCTGCTGCGCATGGTTGGGCGTCGGCGTCGTCTCCTCGAGTACCTGAAGCGTGCCAAGGTCGAGCGCTATCGCGGGATTGTCAAGGAGCTCGGTCTCCGTCGCTAGTCCTTTGCTAGTTCTCATTCCCCATGGCTGTCTTCTATGGCTGAACGCGTCCCCATCATCGTGGGGGGCGTATGTCCTGGCCGCCCATCTCGAGAGTATCTCTGCCAGTGGATCCAGAAAGAGGTCTGTTCATGAAGCATGAAGTTTCTATGGAGTTCGGGGGCCGCACGCTGACCTTGGAGACCGGCCGGATCGCCAAGCAAGCCACCGGGAGCTGTTTGATTCGCTACGGTGACACCGTGGTGCTCACCAACGTCGTGACGGCCAAGGAAGATGGCGATGACCGTGGCTTCCTGCCCCTCTTCGTCGACTACCGCGAGAAGCTCTACGCCAGCGGCCGCATCCCCGGAGGATTTTTCAAGCGCGAGGGTCGGCCCGGAACCAAGGAGACCGTCAGCGCCCGTCTGATCGACCGTTCGATCCGCCCGTTCTTCGACAAGAACATTCGGTTCGAGATCGCCGTCTTCAACGAGGTGCTCTCGGCGGACGAGGAGAATGACCCCGACGTCATGGCCCTGATCGCGACCTCGGTGGCGGTGTGCCTGTCGGATGTGCCGTTCCCCGGTCCCCTGGGCGCCGTGCGGGTGGGCAAGATCGAGGATGAACTGATCCTGAATCCAAGCGCGGCGCAGATGGATGAGAGTGTCATGGATCTGGTCGTCGCCGGGAACGAGGACACCGTCATCATGGTCGAGGGCGATGCCTTCGAGATCAGCGAAGAGGAGTTCCTCGAGGCGCTCGAGTTCGCCGGCACGGCGATCAAGCAGGTCGTCAAGCTGCAGAATGAGCTGCTCAGCCAGATTCAGGTGACCAAGCGCCAGATCGCCAAAGTCGAGCCGCCCGCGGGCCTGGCCGAGGCCGTCGAAAGCCGCTTCGGCGATCGCATCCGCGAGACGATGCTCCTGGGCAAGGACAAGATGGAGCGGGGCGAGAACCGCCGGGTGCTCAAGGCCGAGTTGCTGGCGGCGCTCGAAGAGGAGTTTCCCGAAAGCCGCAAGCTGATCGTGGAGGCGATGGAGACGATCGAGGCCGCACACATGCGCACCGTGATCCTCTCCGAAGGCAAGCGTGTGGATGGCCGGGTTCCCGAGGAGATCCGACCCCTGAGCTGTGACTGCGGTGTTCTGCCCCGTACCCACGGTTCGGCGCTCTTCACCCGCGGCGAGACCCAGGCGCTGGTCGTCACCACGCTCGGCACCTCGATGGACGAGCAGAGAATCGAAGATCTGACCGGCCAGAGCTGGAAGACCTTCCTGTTGCACTACAATTTCCCGGGCTACAGTGTGGGCGAGGCCAAGCCGAACCGCGGGCCATCGCGCCGGGACATCGGCCACGGCAATCTGGCCGAGCGGGCCCTGTCCGCGGTCGTGCCGTCGAACGAGAGCTTCCCCTACACGATCCGCATCGTCTCGGACATTCTGGAGTCGAACGGCTCCTCGTCGATGGCGTCGGTCTGCGGCGGAAGCCTGTCGCTGATGGATGCCGGGGTTCCGATCAAGGGGCACGTGGCCGGGGTCGCCACGGGGTTGATCACCGACGGTGAGAAGTTCGTTTTTCTGACCGACATTGCGGGCCTCGAGGACCATCTGGGCGATATGGATCTCAAGGTTGCCGGGACGCGGGACGGCATCACGGCCATCCAGATGGATCTGAAGATCAAGGGGCTCGATGCCCAGGTCCTGGCCGAGGGCCTTGCGGTGGCGCGCCGGGGTCGCGAGCACATCCTGGACAAGCTCGAGGAGACGCTGCCGCGTCCGCGTCCGGAGATCTCGAAGTTCGCGCCGCGCATCATCGTGCTGATGGTGCCGCAGGACCGCATCCGCGACATCATCGGCCCCGGGGGCAAGATCATCAAGAAGATGACCGAGGAGACCGGCGCGTCGATCAATGTCGAAGACAGCGGCGAGGTCAAGGTGGCCTGCGTGGATGCCGAGATGGCCCAGAAGGCGGTCGACATGATCCGGGCCCTCACCGAGGATCCCGAGGTCGGCGGCATCTACAACGGCAAGGTGGTTCGCATCACCAGCTTCGGCGCCTTCGTCGAGATTCTGCCCGGCAAGGACGGTCTGGTCCACATCTCCGAACTCGAACACCATCGGGTCAACCGGGTCGAGGACGTGGTGACCGAGGGCGATATGATCCGGGTCAAGGTGATCGGCGTGGACGAAGAGGGCAAGGTGCGGCTGAGTCGCAAGCAGGCACTGGAGCCCACCGAGAACGACTAGCCGCGGGCCGAATTCGGTTCTCGCGAGCGAAAGACCTGGATCGGCCTGCGCCGGTCGGGGGCTAGGAGCGGACGGGAGGGGCAGAAAATGCTCCCCGTCCGCTCGACCTTTTAGCCTGGAAGAACGGTACATAGCTTCAGTGGCCCCGACCGCCGGGGCGGTCGGAAAGGGCCTCCCCGGCAGCGGCTGCGATTCATTGCCATGGGCGGCACTTTGGAGGATACTCCCCCGCTGAAAGGCGGCAGGGGACGGCGAAGGAGCAAGCCCGGCCCTCGTACGGGTCGGTGCAGGCCCCGGTAGGAGCAGGCCCCGGTAGGAGCAGGTCCCGGTAGGAGCAGGCAGGAACATGGACGGCAGACGGCCAGCCAGCTGGTTGCGGGGGATAGGATGGGGGATCCTGATCGGATTCCTCCTGTCCCTGCCCGGAGCGGACGCGGGGTCGCTCGGAGCGGGCGTGGGGCTGCCCGGAGCGGGGGTCGGGCCGCCCGGCGAAGCGGGGCGGGAGGCGGCCGCGGTGAGCGGAGGCCTGTGGAGCGAGGCCGAACAGATCGATTCCCTGCTGGCCCGGGTTCGCTGGGACACGCCGGCCGAGCGCGAGCGGCGGATCTTCGCCCAGACGCATCCCTACCTGACGGATGCCTTCGTACCCGGCGAGTTTCTCGAGTTCTCCGTGCGCTACGGGCCCATCCGGGCCGGTGTGGCCACGATGGCGATCGAGGGCATTGTGACGGTGGGGGGGGACGACTGTTTCCACATCGTGACCACCGCGCGCAGCAGCGACTTCTTCTCCACCTTCTTCTATGTAAATGACCGCGTGGAGTCTTTCGTCCGCACCCGCGACCTGTTGCCGTTGCGATCCGAGAAGCACCTGATCGAGGGCGACTTCCGGGATGACGAAGTCGTTCTGTTCGATCAACGCAATCACGTTGCGATCTATGACGACGGGCAGGTCGTCGAACTCGTCGATCAGGCCCACGACATCCTGAGCGCCTTCTACAGCGTGCGCGCCCGAGACCTGGTCCCCGGAGACGGGTTCGACCTGAACAGCCACGTGGATGGGAAAAACTACCCGATTCGGGTCGCGGTGCACCGGCGCGAGCGCATTTCGGTGCCCATGGGAGATTTCGACTGCCTGGTCGTCGAGCCGAAGCTGCGTACCCCCGGCCTCTTCAAGCACCAGGGTGAGCTGCTCATCTGGCTGACCGATGACCGTCGCCGCATCCCGGTTCAGATGAAGAGCAAGTTGCCGATCGGATCGGTCTCGGTCGTCCTGACCGACATCCGGGGCCGTCCGGAGAGGTAGGTGGAAGATGGGTCGCTATCCCGAAGCCGATCTGGAGAAGGTGCGCCGTATCTCGATCGATGCCCGCGAGTCGAAGGTGTCCGAGCGCATGATGGCGCGTCTGGCGCAGGATCACCGCTCCTTCAGTCAGTTCTGGGATGGGCTTCCGGATCTGCTCGGCGCCCATGATCTGCGGGCGCTGGCCCGGGCGATCGTGCGGGCCCGGCGCGGCAAGCGTCCGATCGTCTGGATGAGCGGCGCCCACGTGGTCAAGGTGGGCCTGACCCCCCTGCTCAATGACATCTTCGAGCAGGGTTTCGGCACGCTGCTCGGGGTCAATGGCGCCTTCGCCATCCATGATGCTGAATTGGCCCTATTCGGGCGCACGTCCGAAGAAGTCGCCCGCGAGCTGCACGAGGGACGCTTCGGGATGGTCAGGGAGACGGCCGGTTTTCTCAACGGAGCCGTCCGCGAGGCGGCCCAGCGGCAGGAGGGATTCGGCGAGGCCGTCGGGCGCTGTCTCCACGCGGCCCCCACGATCGGCCCCAGTGTTCTGGGCACCTGTTTCCGGCTCTCGGTGCCGGCGACCGTGCACGTGGCCATCGGAACCGACATCGTACACCAGCATCCGGACTTCGACGGCGGCGCGGCGGGGGAGGCTTCGGCACGCGACTTCCGAATCCTGGCCGCCCATTTGATGGAGATGGCCGGGGCGGTGGTCATCAATGTGGGCAGCGCGGTGTTGATGCCCGAGGTCTTCCTCAAGGCCTTCTCGGTCGCGGTCAACCAGGGGGCGCGGCCGGATGGACTGGTCACGGCAACTCTTGACTTTCAGAAGCAGTACCGTCCCATGCAGAATGTGGTGCAGCGTCCAAGCGCCGGCACGGGCCGCGGATACTACATCGTGGGGCATCACGAGATCATGCTGCCGCTTCTCTACCAGGGGATTCTCCTCGAGCAGGAGCGCGGCGCGGGGGTGGATGGAAGGTGATCGGACGATTGGGCACGAAGGTGCTTGCGTCCGAGCCAACAGGGAGACATCTTTCAAGATAGGCGGCCAGATGGCCGACCTCAACCCTAGAGGGGCGGGAGGAACCGCCCCGGGGCCTGCTGGAGGACTCAGAGGGCGTTGTTGACGCGATTTAGGCCCGGTGCTAGCATCGGATTCGCTGCAACCGTGCCGATTTCCAGGGGACGCCGGGCTTGGCCCGCACGGGAGTTCCGGGTGGGACGCTCAGGGCCCGCAGCGCATAAGGATTGTGCATAGCATGCGGTTGATCGTTCACATCGTTATCTGGGTGGTCCTTGCGCAGTTGGGCTGCAGTTCGGCGCCGCCTCCACCGCCCGCAACGCCGGCTCCCTCTGTCGATGGAGCGCCCGAGCCGACCCGACCACTGCCGGCCGAATACCGCCTGAGAGTGGGCGATGAGCTCAGGATCACGGTTCTCGGCGCCGGTGAATTCAACAACACGGTGACGGTCCGGCCCGACGGCATGATCTCGCCGGTGGGGGTGAGCGATTTTCTCGCCGCCGGGCGAACGATTCCCGAGATCACCGAGGAGGTGCGCACCGGACTGGCCCGAGTGCTGCGGTATCCCGATGTGAGCGTGATGCTGAGCCGGTATGCCGACCAGCTGATCTATGTACTGGGCGAAGTCTACACGGGGGGCACCTTCCGCTACACGCAGGACATGACGGCCCTCCACGCGGTCGCGGCGGCCCAGGGACCCCAGCCGAGCGCCAAGATGAGCAATGTGCTGGTGCTGCGCCGGACCGGCCCCACCGAGCTGGCGGTCTTCAAAATCGATCTCGAGGCGCCGCTCGATGGAGATGTTCAGGCCCGGGACATCTTCCTGGAGCCGTACGACATCGTCTATGTGCCGCGCTCGATCATTGCCGAGATCAACAAGTTCGTCGAGCAGGTCTTCGCGCGCAACATCGCCCCCTTCTACTTCTACCAGGAGGGCTGGAAGGCGTTTCATATGGAGCGGCTAGAGGTCACCGAACGGTAGCGGTGGAAGAAGAAACCGTGTAGGAAGCAGTTGGACGAGGAGTAAGTGGTGCCCGACGTTCGAGAGTCCACAGCGTACCGCGGAACCCTACGGGACTTCCTGCGCATCCTGTTCCGGCGCCGTTGGATTGCGCTGGCGACATTCGGCGCCACGCTGGCGGCGATCCTCTATTCGATTCTCACGGCCGATCCGACCTATCAGTCCTACTCGAAGCTGCTGGTCAACCGGGGCAATCCGGCCTCGGCCTTCTCGAACCAGGTGTACTTCCTTTCGTGGGAGGAGGAACTCAACTCCGAACTCGAGACCGTCCGCAGCGCCAAGATCTACCTGCGCGCCGCCGAGCTTCTTGCCGAGCGCTACGAGCAGCTCGGTGAACCGCCCGAGAATGTGCCGTCGATCAAGCCCGAGAACATCGAATCGAACACACCCGGCAAATCGAGCATCGTCCATATCTTGTACCGTGGTGGAGAGCCCGCCCAGGTGCAGGCCATCGTGCAGGCCTTGACCGAGGCCTACCGGGAATTCCGCACGCAAAGCCGGCCGAGCGATCCGACCGGGTTCCTGCAGCAGGAGATGGCCGACATCGAGGAGGAGATCGCCGGTTGGGAGCGCAAACGCGCCGACTTCCTGGCCCGCGAGGGGGCTGTGCAGCTTCCTGAGGAGCGCGCGAACCTGCTCGACACCCGCCGCAGCATCGAGCTGGATCTCGCGGGGGTGCGCGCCGAGGGCGCCGCGCGGCGGGCACGGCTCGACTGGACGCATTCTTTGATCGAGGCCGACGATGCCTTCGATCAGGAACGGTACTACCCGTTTGGCGAGCCGGACATGCGCGGAGAGCCGATCCTGCTTACCCTGCGACGGATGTTGCTGGACACCAAGGCCGAGTACTACGAGGCCAGGGGGCGCTATACCGACAGCCATCCTTCCGTGTTGGCGCTCAACGACCGTCTGGTCGAATTGCGGCAGGCGCTGGAGCAGGAAGCCGATGCCTATGCCGGATTCCTGCAGGCGATGGTGGATGCGGCCCAGGCCCAGGAGAACTCGCTGGAATCGAGTCTGGACTATGTGAATGCGCAGCTCGCGCGGTTTCCCGATCGGGAGGCTCAGGTGGTGCGCCTGGATCGCACGATCGAGAGCCTGCGCACCACCTACAATGCCTTGGTGCAGCGCCGGATCGATGCGATGTCGGCCCGGATGGGATCGAACCGCTGGGAAGTGGTGGTGCTCGAGGAGGCCGTGACGCCCTATCCGGTTCGCACGCAGGACTATGTGCGCCTGGCGGTCTTTCCGCTCTTCAGCTTGCTGGTGGGCGTCGCCCTGGCGTTCTTGATGGACAGCTTGGACCACTCGCTCAAGGATCGCATCGAGACCGAGGCGCACCTGAAGGTGCCGGTACTCGCCACCGTGAGTCGTTTCAAACGCTAGACGACGACCTGCCGGCGGGATGCAGCGCTGCATCGCAGCGACAGGGGCTTCATGAATCATGGCGACATACGAGGCATTCTACGGATTTCATGAGCCGCCGTTCAATCTTACGCCGGACCCGAAGTTTCTCTTCATGACCCCCGACCAGCGCGAGGCCCTGGCCTACCTGACCTATGGCGTCCAGGAGCGCAAGGGCTTCCTCGTCTTGACCGGAGAGGTCGGGGTCGGCAAGACCCTGATCATGCGGACGCTTCTGAACCAGCTCGATGAGTCGGTCGATACGGCCATCGTGATGAACGCGATGCTGACCTTCAAGCAGCTGCTGCAGATGGCACTGATCGACTTCGGGCTGCCCATTCAGGGCCGGGGAAAGGTCGATATGCTGTTGGCGTTCCAGCAGTTTCTGCTGCGCCTGCGCGACGCCGGGCGCAATGCTGTGCTGGTGATCGATGAGGCCCAGAACCTCACGGCGCATGCCATGGAGGAGTTCCGCCTGCTCTCGAACCTGGAGACCAGCGCCCAGAAGCTGATCCAGATCATCCTCGTGGGGCAGCCGGAACTGAAGAATCTGCTGAATTCCCGCGGGCTGCGGCAACTGCGGCAGCGGATCCCGGGGATCTGGGAGCTGCATCCGCTCGAGCCGGGCGGTGTGGGGGAGTACATCGAGCACCGCATTCGCATTGCCAGCCGGGGCCGCGTCGGTGGTCTGTTTGGTGAAGAGGCCACCGCGGAGGTCACCGCCTACACCAAGGGTATTCCCCGCCTGATCAACGTGCTGTGTGACCGCGCGCTGTTGATCGGCTATGTCCATGACCAGAAACGATTGAATGGCGACACGGTCCGGTCGGCGATCCAGGAGCTCGAGCGCGGATTCCGGACGTCGCATTCCACGGGACAGGTTGCGAGTACAGGAGCGGGAGCATGAGCCATATTTACGATGCCTTGCAGAAGTCGAAGGAGGGTGCTGCGGCCCGTCCGGACAAGGATGCTCCCGCCAAGCCGCCCCGGGATGGGTTTGGGGACGGGCCGGCCGAGCCGCCCGAGCCGCCGCCGGTTCGCCGAGCACCCGCCGGCGATTTCGAGCCCGAGGGCGAGGTCGAGGGCGGCCTGCTGGGTGAACCGAGCACGGATTTTCTGCGCGAACTCGATGTGCTGCGCGAGAACACCGAGGTGTTGTTCAGCCGCAATCGGCGCCGGGTGATTTCGTTTGCCGCGGCGCTGCCGGGCGAGGGCACCTCCACGCTGGCCGTGCACTTCGCCTACCTGCTGGCGCGGGTGGCGGAGAAGCGCGTGCTTCTGATCGATGCCGACATGGCTCGCTCGAATCTGAGCCTGTCCGAATCGGTGGGGGATTGCGCCGGCCTCACGGAGTTGCTGCGCGGCCAGGGCCCGCTGGAGAAGGTGATCCTGCGCACCGAGCAACCCCACCTGCACTTCCTGCCGGCCGGCCGCGATCGTATCCGGCATGTCGAAGCGGTCAGCTCCGGACAGATCCGTCCGCTGTTCGAAGAACTCGGCGGCCACTACGATGTCGTTGTCGTGGACAACGCCGCCGTGCTCGAACACCCGGAGGCGCCGCTGATCGGCGCGGCCAGCGACGGGGTCGTGCTCGTGGTGCGCGCGCAGGCGACCCGGCGCGAGATCGTGCAGCGGGCGCTGGCGGAGCTGAATTTTTCGCGCTGCCGTATCCTGGGCACGGTCCTGAATGCCCGTAAGGAGAGCCTGCCCGGCTTCCTGCGCGAACGGGTCTGATCCGATGACATCCGAGCCTCTCTCGACACAGGCCGAATTCAGCGCGGCGCTGTGGAGCGTGCTGACCCCCACGATCACATGGCTCGAAGAGCATGCCGCCCCGTTCGAACCGGAGGTGATCCTCCTGATGGGCAGCGCCGCCTACGGCGAGGCCAACGGTGTGCGTCTGCCCGGCGGCGAGGGGGCGCGTTTCCTGCCGCTCTCGGATCTGGACATCGGGATCTTCGTGCGGCGGATGGGCTCGCCGGCCGAGCGCGAGCGCTTCGGCCGGCGCTTGCGGGAGGCATTGGAGCCCCACGCGATGCGCGCCGGGCTGACCGAATGCCCGGTGGATGCCGGGTTCATCTCGCTGCCCGCGCTGGCCAGGATGCCGGCCACATTGGAGCTGTGTGAGGTCGCGCGCCGTCCCTACGTTCTCAGCGGCCGGCCCGAGATCCTCGGCGACTGGATCCCGGCCGACGCGGCGCCGTTCGAGGCCGTCCGGCTTCTGATCAACCGCGTCTGCGAGCTGCTCAGCGGCAGCCTGCGACCGGGACCGCCGCGGCCGACGAGCGGGACCGAAGGCTGGGCTGCCGGCCGGGCTGGTGGCCGGGCCGAAGGCTGGGATGGTGGTCGGGCTGGTGGCTGGGCTGGTGGCTGGGCTGGTGGCCGGGCTGGTGGCCGGGCTGGTGGCTGGGTCGAAGGCTGGGTCGCCGCGCCGGGGCCGTTGGATTGGAAGCAGGCCCACCGCACGTCGAAGCTTGTGCTCGATTTCGGCAAGGCCTTCATGGCGCTCCATGGCGTCCTGGAACCGTCTGTGCAACGACGGCTGCCGCTCATCGAACGAACACTGGGTGATCCGTCGATTCCCGAGGCGGCCGAGCTGGCGGTCATGATGCGCGGGTGGAGCGAGTGGCGCCGTGAGCCCACCTGGCCGCCGCCGCTGGCGAGCGGGCGCCCGCTCGCGCGGCTGGCCGAACGCGTTCTGAGGGATGGAGCCCAGGCCTGCGGGGTGAGGGCGTTTTCACTGGAAGATGAGGCTAGCTGGCGCGCCTTGCTGGGCTGCGAGGGCGGTCCCTGGCGCGAGCGGACGCGTCGCTGGTGGCGCATGGTGGCCCGTCGTCCCAGCCAGTGCCCCCTGGGCGAGGCTCTGCGCTTCGCACACTCGTGGGGCGCGTTCTGCTGGCCGGCGACGCTGGGAGCGCTGCTGCTCTGTCTCCACTGGACCGGGACCTACCTGCGGGCCGACTCGGCGCCGGCGCACCCCGCCGGTCTGTGGAGCGCGATTCTGGAGCAAGACGCGAGTGATTCCCTTGGCGGAACCGGACACGGGCCTGTGAATGCCCCGAAGGCGTCTTCGGCGAGCCGCTCGAGAAGCGCCGTGGCCGGGAAGATCGAGTGCCTTCTGCCGGCTTGCAATCCGGATCCGCGAGAAGAGCGGGAACAGCAAGGACAACCTGGACAGCAAGGACAACCTGGAGAGCAAGGACAGCCTGGAGAGCAAGGACGGCCTGGAGAGCAAGGACAACCTGGAGAGCAAGGACAACCTGGACAGCAAGGACAGCCTGGAGAGCAAGGACGGCCTGGAGAGCAAGGACAGCCTGGAGAGCAAGGACGGCCAGTATGTTCGGGACAGCAGCGTGGCAATCTGCCCCCCATCTTGGGTAGACTGA
>CAYQJL010000257.1:0-9133 GCA_964417675.1 uncultured bacterium
CCCGACCCTCGATCCCCCGGCTCTCGATCCCCCGACCCTTGATCCGCAGACCCCCAATCCGCAGACCCCCAATCCGCAGACCCCCGATCCGGCGGCCCGTGCGCCGGTGGATAGGTGCCGGCCGGGGTGACCACATAGACCCGGCCGGTCTGCCCCAAGCCGGTGTGATCGAACAGAATCGGATCCACGATCTCGGGGACGGTCAGTTCCGCGACCAGATACCCCTGTGCGGGATCCCCCTCCATCCCGATCCGGCGCCCGGTCTGGATGGTGGGCAGCACGCCGGCGCTGTCGACCAACGAGACCCAGGCGGTCACGGCCGCCTCCTCCAGCCGGGTCCGGAGGCGATCAGCAGGCTGAATCCGGATGCGGGGCAACCACGGCAGGCGCGCGGAGGGGTGGTCTGCGGGAACGACCACGCAGCACTGGCTGCGCGGCTGCCCGCTTTGAGCCAGAGGCTTCCAGGAGGCATCGAAGATGGCCAGAGACTGATAGAGGCGGCTCTCGCCGCGCGCGCCCTCCAGGAGCGTCCAAAGGTCCTGATGGATCGCTGGATCGATCCATCCGTCCCTGTTCGCCCGGCCCGTCAGCCGGGTCGCCAGCGCCAGAAGCTGCAGGTCCGAGGAGATCGCGTCCAACCAGGCCGCGAGGCGCGTCCGACGGGATTCAAGGACCGAGAGCAGGTGGGCTTCTTCGGAGCGGGTGATTGCCTCGCGCGCGCAGTGGTACCCTTGAGTCGCCATGATGAGCAGAGGGCCCAGAGCGGCCAGGCCCATCCACAGCAGGATGCGCCAAGCCAGGCTCTGCCAGCGGCTCGGTTTGAGGCGCGCGTCCGTCATGGTCCTCTCACCCCGCGCCGCGAGGCGCGTTCCAGGAAGCGGCACGCTCCAGTACCGCCCGGTTGGGCTCCAGGACACCCGCGGGGACCATTTCGGGGAGGATGGCGCGTACGAGATCGAGGGTGACCGCCTCGATGGCGTTCTCGGCGGCGAGCCGCCCCAGCACCGCCATGTTCTGCATGCGGGGATCGGACAAGCCGGGATCCAGCACGCGGCGGACCCGCCCTCCCCGCGCCGACACGAGCTCGGCGAGCTGCTCGGGGGTTGGATAGCGCTCCTCCCCCAACCGCACCACGATCGGCTGATAGACCGCATCGTAGTAGAAGAGCGTACCGCCCGGCGCCAGCATCCGTCCGGCCGCCCGGTAGGCCTCGAGCCGCTCGAGCGCCACGACCAGATCGGCCTCGCCAGGCGGGATGCGCGGCGTACAGGGATCCTGATCGAGACGCAGATGAGAGACCACGGTCCCGTGGCGCTGCGCCAGTCCGTGCGTGTCACAGCCATAGACGGAGCGGCCGGCCGCCAGGCAGGCCCGCGCGAGCCACTCGGCCAGAAGGCCCACACCCTGACCTCCCACTCCACACAGATACAGGTTCACCCGGCGGCTCACGGCTGGACCTCCCTCGCCGGCCGCCCGATCGCCGAGAGCGGACAGGTCTGCAGGCAGCTGCCGTCTCCAATGCACAGATCGGGCTCGACGGTGACAGACCCGTCCTCGTGGTAGACGAAGGACGGACAAGCAAACTCGCGCAGGCAGGTGTAGAGACGGTCGCAGACCTTCGGATCGATCGCCACCGGCCGCACCCGGACATCCGGGCGGCGGCGCCGGGTGTCGCGCATCATCTTGAGCATGCAAGGATGCCGCGCGATGACCACCGCGAATCCCGGGTGGGCCTGCGCCTCCTTGATCGCGTCGATGAGCTTCGCCTGGCTGTACGCATCCACATCGCGCAGGAACTGCACCCCCAGGCTCTCCAGGATCCGCCCGAGAGAGAGCCGCGCCCCTTCCTCGCCCGAGCCGGTCCGCGGCTGATGACCGGTCATGGCGGTCGTGCCGTTTTCGAGCAGAATCAGCGTGACCGCGTGATCGTGCACCGCGGCGTCGACAATGCCCGGCAGGCCGGCGTGGATCATCGTCGAGTCACCCAGAAAGGCGACCGGCTTCGGCCCCTGACCCGACAGCGATAGCCCCGCCGCCGTCGCCACGGAATGGCCCATCGACAGAAGCACGTCTCCCAAACGATAGGGGGGCTCGAACCCCATCGTGTGGCAGCCGATATCGGCCACGGTGATCGTATCGGCCTCCAGGGCCCGGCGGATGGCATGAAACGCGGAGCGATGTCCGCACCCGGGACACAGCTGCGGCGTTCGCCGGGGAGCCGGCGCCGCAGGCGGCTCCCGGTCGCCGCGCACAGCCCCCGAAACGGAAGCTGGTCTCGACGAGGGGATCGCCAGATCGGGCCACAGGCGGGCGATCAAGGCTCGGACCCGCTCGACCCCATACTCATCGATCAGCTCGTCGCCGCCCGCGCGAGCCAGAATGCGAACCGCGGCCCCCTCTTCGTAGGCCAGCACCTTGACCTCTTGTTCCAGGATCCGATCGAGCTCCTCGACGATGAGAATCTCATCATGGTCGCGCAGGAACGCGGCGATTCGCTGGCGCGGCAGCGGATGGGTCAGGCCGAGCTTGAACAGATCCACCGGCGCCCCTTCTCCGGCCAGGATCTCCCGAACCGCCAGGGCCGGGAGCCCGCTCGCCAGGATGCCGCGGCGCACGGGCGTCCCGCCCTGCGGGCTCGCCCCGTCGATCACCTGAAAGGGCGAGGCCTCGCTGTGACCCGCAAACCGGTCCAGGAGCGCCAGCGCCCGCAGCTTCATGGGCAACACGGTCTTGGCCACCGGCACATAGGCGGCCGGGTCGGGCGTGAAGGCGGGACCATCGGCCATACGGCGCTCGGCCAGGGTCCCGACCTGGACGGTCTGCTTGGCATGACAAACGTGGGTCGTGAGGCGCAGCAGCACGGCCGCCGACTCCAGGCGCGCCAGTCGGGCGGCCTCGTGAAACATCTCGTAGGTCTCTTGGGGTGTGGCCGGCTCGAAGAGCGGGAGGTAGGCCATGCGGGCGAAGTGGCGGTTGTCCTGCTCATTCTGGGAGGAGTTGGCCCCCGGATCATCGCCCAGGATGACCACCAGACCGCCCGGCAACGGCAGCATGCTGAGCTGGATCAGGGAGTCGGAGGCAACGTTGAGCCCCACCGATTTGAAGAACACGCACGCCAGGCGGCCATTGAGCGCGGCCCCGATCGCGATCTCGGTGGCCACCTTCTCGTTGGTGGCGTATTCGAAGTGATAGTCGCGCGCCTGCGGTGGAATCGCCTCGAGCGCCGCGGCGATCTCGGGGGTCGGCGAGCCGGGGTAGGTGGTTGCCACGCGCACCCCGGCCTCCAGCATGGCCCGCACCAGGGCATGATTGCCCATCCAGAACACGCGCCCGGCGCCTGGCTGGCACAGGGCCTCCGCCAATCGGGACATACCTTCCCCCCCGCCGTCGATCCACCGTCACGAGACACGCACCGGACAGGCGGCGCTGCACAGCCGGCACTGCACAGGCCACGCTGCACAGCCGGCACTGGAAAGGCCAGCGCCACAGGCGGCGCCGTCCGGCCCGCGGATCGTTCAACAGACGAAGGCCGCCGGGGAGTGCGCCTAGTTCTCCGTCAGGACATGCTCGTCGTATTCGATCTCGAAGCGCAGTTTGTGCTTGGCCTCTTCCTGGGCCAGATCGCGGAAGATCGCCTGCACGCCCGCGTCGGCGGCCTTGGCGGCCAGATCACTGTAGAGGCGAAACGCGGCCTTCTCCTTCTTCATGGCCAGGATCAGCGCGTCCGGATAGCTGATCTGCGGGCTGGGTTCCTCCTCTACCAGGTAGTCAGCGATCTTCAGGTCCGCCACCCTGGCACCGCCCCCGCCCGTGATGAGGGCGCGATCGCCCTCTTTCACCTTGAGCAGCTTCGCCTTGTGACCGCGCTCTTCGTTCGCGAACTGGCCGAACACCTCCTTCATGGCGGGGTTGGCCGCCATGGCGGCAAGGCGCGTGTAGAAGTCAACCGCCTCTTGTTCGCGCTCGATCGCAAAGTCCAGGATCTCATCGATCGTCATGCTTCCTCCCTAGTCGACCGGCTTGAACATGTCCTTGCTGACGCCGCACAGCGGGCACACCCAATCCTCGGGCACCTCTTCCCACGGCGTTCCCGGCGCCACGCCCGAGTCGGGATCCCCCATCTCCGGATCATAGATATAGCCGCAAGGCTCACATTCCCACTTCTGCATCGCCGTTCCTCCTCCCGCTCTGGGTACGTTATCCTTTGAGTTTGGCCGCCACGGCCTGTCCCATCCGCCGGCAGCTCTGCAACGCCGCGTCGTCGGGCACATAGACGACCCGCACCGACTCGGCGGCGAGCTCGGCGCCCATGCCGGTGAGAATCTCCTCGACATGACCGATCGCCTCGCCTCCCCAACCGTACGAACCGAAGACCGCGCCCATGAGTTGCTTGGGCTTGAGCCCCCGCGTGTAGCTGAGCAGGTCGGCCACGGTCGGGAACATCTGACCGTTCAGGGTGGGGGTCCCGACCACCAGGGCGCCGGCATCCAGGAGCTCGGTCGCCACGTCGCTGCGGTGGCTGCCATTGAGCGGCATCACCTTCACGGGGCATCCTTCGGCCGATATCCCCTCGGCCACGGCCCGCGCCATGGCGGCCGTGCTGCCCCACATGGTGTCATAGACGATCACCGTCTTGCGGGTCCGCTTCTGTTCAGCCCAGCCGGCATAGCGTTTGATGATGCGCTCGGGTTCCGTGCGCCAGATCGGTCCATGATCCGGGGCCACGATCTTGATCGCCAGATTCAGGCTGGGCAGGGTCTGGACCAGCTTGCGCACCACCGGGCTGAAGGGCATGACGATATTGGCGAAGTACTTGGCCGACTCCTCGCGCAGCACGGCCTCAGCCACCTGATCGGCGAACCGTTCGTGGGTGGCCAGGTGCATGCCGAAGGCGTCATTGCTGAAGAGAATCCCCTCTCCCTCCAGGAAGCTGAACATGCTGTCGGGCCAGTGCAGCATCCGCGTTTCGATGAAACGCAGGCGGTCATCGCCCAGGTCCAGATCGTCGCCGGTCTTGACCGGCCGCACCCCCAGGTCCTGGTGGAAATGATTCTGCAACGCCTTGACACCCATCGGGGAAGCGAAGACGGCCTCCGGTTTGACCTGGGCGATCACCTCGGGCAGGCAGCCACTGTGGTCCATCTCCGCGTGGTTCGAGATGATGAACTCGATCCGCTCCGGGTCCACGACCGAGGCGATACGCGCGATCATCTCGCGCCGAAAGGGTGCCTTGACCACATCGATCAGTGTGATCTTCTCGGCCATGATCAGATAGGCGTTGTAGGTGCTGCCCCGCGAGGTCAGGTACCCGTGGAAGTCCCGCAGCTCCCAGTCCACGGCGCCCACCCAGTAGACGCGGTCGCTGATCGGGATGGCCTGGTACGTTCCGGTCATAGGCACTGCCACCTTCCTCATGGGGCGCCACCCGGGCCGCCGACCGGCCCCGGCGACGCCCGCCATCCCATCCTACTCCGTCGCGCCGGGAGTGACCGAGCGCGTTCCAAGCTCGCGGTCGAGCATGAACAATCCGCTGCGCGCCTCCCCGATCCACTCCAGCTTCTGAACGATTTCATCGGCACTGGCCTCTTCCTCGACTTGCTCGGCGACGAACCACTGCAGGAAGTTGTGGGTGGCGTGATCACTCTCCCCACTGGCCAGGTCCACCAGTTTGTTGATCAGCCCGCTGACGAAGACCTCGTGATCGTAGGCCGCCTTGAAGACGGCGAGCGGGCTGTCCCATTTCGTTTGCGGTCCCTCGATGGCCTTCAACGTGACCTCGCCTCCGCGCTCATTGATGTAGGTGAAGAACTTCTGGGCGTGGGCGACCTCTTCCATCGCCTGCGCCCTCATCCACCCCGCGAATCCCGGAAGGCCCTTGGTTTCGAAATAGGCCGACATCGAATAGTAGATGTACGCCGAATACAACTCGGCGTTGATCTGCTCGTTCAAGGCCGTTTCCATCTTCTTGCTCAACATGCTCATGCCCTCCATAGCCCATGCAGATTGCAGTAGGCTCGTACGGTCAGCTCCCTGGCGTCGGTCGCGAACGTGGCCGCTGGAGCGTCACCCGGCTTCAGATAACGCTGCATCACCACGCCATCGGCGACCACCTCGATCCACTCGATGTAGTGCTTCTCGTCCATCGGATGGTCCACGCTGCCCACGTGCACCTTGATCTGTCCATCCTCTCTCTCCACCACCGGCACATGCTTCTCCTGCGCCGCGTCGGTCGTATTCTCGGTCAACAGCGTCATCGGCTGATTGCAACAGACGAGCGTACCCGCCCCGCCATGCATGATCTGGATGACGTGGCCGCACACCTCGCACCGGAACACTTGCATCGTTTCTGCCATCATCTGCCTCCTTCCAGTCCCTCGAATCCGGTATCGAACTCCATGGCGACACCAATCGGCGACTATACAACAGGATCAGATGAGCCGAAACCCGGCACTCGGCGGTTGCCCCTGACCGCGTCCAGCGCCCGGCACCCGGCGGTTGCACCCTGACCGCGCCCGGCGGCCGACCCGGCCCCCCCGCCACCCGGCCTCCAACTCGCGCTTCCGGGCTGCTCCCTCAGGCGGCCTTTCCAAGCGGGCCGCGACGCTAGTTCGCCCGCTTGGCCAGGTATTGCGCCACGCCTTCGGCGGTCGGCTTCATGGCCTCCTGGCCTTCCTGCCAGTCCGCCGGACAGACGTCACCGTACTTCTCCGTAAACTGCAAGGCGTCCACCATGCGCATGGCCTCGTCCACGCTCCGACCGAGATTCAGATCATTGACCACCTGATGGCGGACGATGCCGTTCCTATCGATCAAGAACAGGCCACGCAGGGCCACCGCCTCCCCCGACAGCACGCCGAAGGTCCGCGAGATCGACTTGTCCAGATCGGCGACCAGAGGATACCGGATCGGGCCGATCCCACCGCGCTCCACCGGCGTCTGCTTCCAGGCCAGGTGGGTGTACTGCGAATCGACCGATATGCCGAGCACCTCCACGCCCTTGGCGCGGAACTCATCGAGCCGCCTGTCAAACGCAAGAATCTCCGATGGGCACACGAATGTGAAATCCAGCGGATAGAAGAACAGAACCACATGCTTCCCGCGGTAATCCGAAAGTTTCAACTGCGCGATTTCGTTGTCGGCCATCACTGCCTGGGCAACGAACTCAGGCGCTTCTCGGGTCACCAAACTGGTCATTGGATGCTTCCCTTTCTAGGCTGCCAGATCCGATCATGGCAGATGTTGCGATTGCCACTGCCGCAGGATCCGGGCCCGCTCCTCAGGTGGCAGCCGCCCGTCACACTCACAGCAGATCCCCATAAGCTCCACCCGCACATCGAGGACGCGCCCTTGTGCAAGCCGCGCGGCCTGTTCGAGCCACTGGTCGTCCCGATCGTGGGAGGGCAACGGCACGTCAGATACGCGCCCGCACACCACACATCGCAAGTGACAGTGCGGCGCTAGATTCCCGTCATAGCGGGCCTGGCCGCCACCCCCCTCGATCTTCTTGATCATTCCGAGCTGCACGAGCAGATCGAGGTTGCGGTAGACGGTTCCCAGGCTCATACGCGGCAGCCTCCGCCGAACGATGGCATGCAACTCCGCTGCCGTCGGATGGGTATCGAGGCGAACCAGTTCCTCGATGATCACCTGACGCTGCTTCGTATTCCGAGTAGGCTTGCTCATACAACCTCTTATTGCTAACAATTCCTATTATCAATAAAAGCGTGGCAATGTCAACACCAAAATGCGATCTTCGTCGCAGGCGGCGCGACCGAACGCCATACCGTGCGACCCGACGCCGCGTTCGGCTCAGGCGCGATGACCGGGCCCCCGCCAGTGCGCCAACTGCAACCTTCCGCGTTTGCGGGGGGTACGCGAATCGGGTAGTTTGGACGGCGGGATGCAAACCTCCGGCAAGTTGGCCGGTGTCAAGGGAGGAGACCGATGGACAAGAGCACACAGCGGGTGGCCGACGGACTGAAGAAGGCCATGCAAGCGGAACATGAAGGCCGCCATTTCTATCTGATGGCAGCGCAAAGCACGAAGGACCCGAAGGGGCAGACCACGTTCAACACCCTGGCCGAGGAAGAGCTCGACCACTTCAACTACCTGAAGCGGCATTACGAGTCGGTCGTCAAGACCGGCAAGATCGATCCTGCGGCCACTCTGGGCGAGCAGAAGGCCCTGAGCGGTATGCATCCGATCTTCTCTGATGACATCCAGAAGCGCGTCAAGGATGCCCACTACGAGATGACGGCCCTCTCGATCGGCATTCAGCTCGAGCTCTCCGCGGTTCAGTTCTACCGGGCGGAGGCGGAAGCCGCCACGGACCCGGAGGTGAGGAATCTGCACGAAACCCTGGCGAAGTGGGAACAGGGACATCTGACCGCGCTGGAACAGGAAGCCGATGCACTCAAGGAGGACTACTGGCACGACGCCGGATTCGCCCCCTTCTGATGCGGCCGTGCACCGGGCCATGCCAGCCGCGGTAACGCGGGTTATGGAGCACACCGGGTGCGGACTGGAGCAGCAGGCTGGTGTCGCAGGGTGGGATGGCAGGTTCGTGTGGCAGGTCTGTGTGGCAGGTCTGTGTGGCAGGTTCGTGTGGCAGGTTGGGCGACTGGGTGGGGTGAGGAATCGAAGGACGCCCGGTTCCGCGTTGGGAACCGGGGTCACTCCCCTAGCATCCACACCGGTGGGTTGGGAGGGGTCCCCACGGGGGGATCCCTTTGTAGCCTGCCACATTGATCTGAGCTCCCCGTGTCAGATTGGGATGATGCCACAGACGAGGATTTCATGAAGCTCAGCGTGACTCCATCTCGCGCCTTGACTCGCAGAACTGCGCGGCGTGTTTGCGTTCAGAGGTGCGCTCCGGGTGGTTTCATCCCTGGCTGGCTGGTAGACTCCGGGGGGGGGTGAAACGCGCGTGTGCGGCAAGCAAGTGCGCGAGTTTGGCCAGGGGGAATGGCATTGCACCAGACCGACAACCGCTACGCGAGGCACGCCACGGGCATGCGGCATTGCGACCACGTTCCATTCCTCGGAGCGCGCCCTACGGTGGGTGGCCCAGGTTCGGAACGCGCATCGCGCGTGTCCAGGACGGCCCCCCGCGGGGACTCCATGCTCGGAAGGC
>CAYQJL010000258.1:0-12474 GCA_964417675.1 uncultured bacterium
TTTCCCGTTCGCAGCTGTCGAGTACGATAACTGGCGCGACGCGCATATCCTTTACCTCCAGCGCGATCCTACAGCATGCCGGAGGGGCAGTCAACATAATGATGATGACTTTTGCATCACACCACTAGCATCGACCATTCGTTTGCACCAGGGAGCGCTTGCGCCGCGAAAGGAGGGGTGCGTGAGGCCGCCGATGGCCGCTGGACGCGATATGACCACGGGCCCGCTGGTCGGCAATCTGCTCGCCGTGGCCTGGCCGGTCATGCTCTCCTTTCTCTTCCAGACGCTCTACAACCTGGTCGACGCCTTCTGGCTCGGAAAGCTGGGCAAGACCGCCCTGGTGGCCCCGACCATCACCATGAACGTGCTCTTCATCGGCCTCTCGATCGCGATGGGGCTCGGGATGGGCGGGACGACCCTGGTGTCCCAGTACCGCGGCGCGCAACGCTTCCAGGAGATGCGGCGCGCCGCCGGGCAGACCCTCCTGCTGCTGTCGGTCGTGGGCACCGGGCTGGCGATCCTCGGCCTGATCTTCTCGGCTCCGATCGTCAGGCTTCTGCAGACGCCGTCGGATGCCTATGCGCAGACCCTGATCTACATGCGCTGGATTCTGGTGGGCGTGCCGTTCATGTTCGCCTTCTTCGTTTATCAGGGGATCTATACCGGTATGGGGGACACCGTGGGCCCGATGCAGGTCAACGGAATCACCGTCCTGCTGAATGTGGTTCTCGATCCGCTGCTCATCTTCGGCTGGGGACCGATTCCGGCCCTGGGTGTGGCGGGTGCCGCGATCGCCACCTGCATCTCGCGCGCGCTCGCCTCCGCGATCGGCATTGTGCGGCTGTTCCGCGGCGACCGCGGATTTCAGTTGCAGGCCGGCGACATCCGCTGGGACAGGCGCATCGCCGGCCGGATTCTGAAGATCGGCCTGCCGATGTCGGTGGGACAGGCCACCACCTCCCTGGGCTTCACGCTGCTGATCGGCATCGTCAACACCTTCGGATCCGCCGTGACGGCGGCCTTCGGGATCGGGCATCGCATCATCCATATGGCCATGGTGCCGACCTTCGGATTCTCACAGGCGAATGCGACCGCGGTGGGACAGTGCCTGGGAGCGAACAAGCCGGAGCGCGCCTCGCGGTCGGTGCTGCTGTCCTCGCTCATGATCGGCGCGATCTTGCTGCCGATCACCACCTTGATGTTCTTCTTCGGCGGGACGATCTCGAAGATCTTTGTCAACGATCCGGAGGTGATCAGCTACGGGCGGGATCTGTTCCAGATCACATCCTACTCGGTCTTCGCGTTCGGATTCGTGATGGTCTTGCTGGGCTCCTTCCAGGGGTCGGGTCACACGATTCCGCCCATGATCCTCAATATCGCTCGGCTGTGGGGTGTGCGCATTCCGGCGGCCTATCTGCTGGCCATCGTCCTGGGCCTGGGGCCGGCCGGGCTCTGGTGGGCGATGTTTCTCTCCAACACGGTGATTGCCATCGCCGCCGCCATCTGGTTCTCGACCGGAACCTGGAAGCGCAAGGTGATCGAGGAAGCGCCGGCCGCCGCGGGCCCCGGGGGCAGCGGCGGCGATGCAATCGGTGGAGAGACGGTGACTTGATATAGAACGACCTGATCGGCCTAGTGGGTGAATGTCCAGATTGCGGTCTGTCCGTCGTCCAGGACGAAGGTGATCCTGTACGACTGGCCGTTCTGGAGCGCGGCGGGGCTCGCTCCGCCGAACGGCACCAGCTGGCTTGCGCGCTGCTACCTCTTCCGGCTCTCATGCAGGCGGTCCAGGCGCAGGCGCTGGCGGGCATCGAAGAGCCGCTTGCCGCCGATCCAGATGGCTGCCATGGAGCCGAAACCGGCGCCGCAGGCGATCAGCAGCATGATCAGGATCTGGTATTTGACCGCCTCGAAGGGGGGGCTGCCGGCGAGAATCTGCCCGGTCATCATCCCGGGAAGGCTGACGACGCCTGCGGCGGCCATGGCATTGATCGTCGGGGTCAAGGCCGAGCGCATGCTGTCGCGCATGATGTCGCCGATGGCCTCCCGGCGCGCCTGTCCCAGCATCAGGCGATTCTCGATCACCGCCCGCTGCTGCCAGGTCGATTGCGTCAGCCGATCGAGTGAGAGCGCGATGCCGTTCATCGTGTTGCCCAGGAGCATGCCCAGAAGCGGAATGGCGTATTGCGGTCGAAACCACGGCTCCGGGGCCACGATCACGGTCATGGCCAGGATGGCCACCGTGAAGGATGAGATGAACATCGACACGGTGCCCATGCCATATCCCCACCAGCCGCGGAAGCGATGCTTCTGCCGCGCCATGACCTCGCGCCCGGCGACCGCCAGCATGACGAACGCCATGAGGGCGATCCAGGGCAGCCGCGTCTGGCCGAAGATGACCTTCAGGACCAGACCGATGAGCAGGAGCTGCACGGTCATGCGAATGCTGTTGAGGATCAGCTGACGGCTGATGCCCAGCCGCATCCGCGCGGCGAAGGCGGCCAGGATCGCGACCAGAACCGCGGCCAGCGCCAGATCCCAGGGGCTCAGGGCGATCAGGCTCATGGGTGCACCTGCTCGACCAGCCGGCCGGCGTCCATCCGGTACCCCCGGTCCGCCACGCGCGGAATCTGCTGTGGGTCGTGGGTCACCCACAGGACCGGCAGCGCGGCCCGGCGCCGCTCTTCGGCCAGCAGACGCTCGACGCGGGCCACGTTGTCCGGGTCGAGGCTGGCGGTGGGTTCGTCCAGGAGAATCGCGCGCGGCCGATTGCACAGGAGCCGCACGAGGGCCAGCCGCTGTTTTTCGCCGGTGGAAAGCCGGCGGATCTCCCAGGTCATCACGTCGGAGGCGAAGCCGAGCCGCTCGAGCCACAGGCGGCAGGCGCCGCCGCCCGGGTCCTGGCTGTCGCGCGGGTCCTCGGCGTCGCCATCGAGATCGAAATGCTCGCCGACCCGATCGAACCACCACTGGCTTTCGGCGGCCAGCAGGCCGACCTGCCGCCGCCAGGCGGGGGCCGGAAGGCTCTCGCAGGCCTGATCGCCGAGCAGAACCTGGCCGTCATGGGGATCCAGATCGGCAATCGCGCGCAGCATCAAGCTCTTGCCGCAACCGGAGGGACCGGCCAGGGCTACGCACTCGCCCGGTTCGATGACCAGGTCGATCGGTCCGCGGTCCAGGAACCGCAGCTGTTCGATGCGCAGCGGCAGCACGATTCGTCCAGCCCCTCTGTTGGATCCGGCAGGGAGTATCTCCCCGGGGATGGGTGGGGGCAAGCCGGGACTTGTGGCCGGCGGCGCGGGCCGCAAAAGGCGCGATCGGGGACTTGCGATCGGGCATCCGGTGTATGATGGTAGAGGCTCCTGACGGCCGAGCGATGTTCGCGCCACTGCCGGTCCCCCCCCCAGCCGGCCACGCGGATGGCGGACCGGATGGGATAGCGGACCGGATGGGATGGCGGACCGGATGGGATGGCGGACCGGGTGGAATGGCGGACCGGGTGGAATGGCGGACCGCGCGGATGGCGCACAGGGTAGGATGGCGAACCGGGTGGGATCGTCCACCGGGTGGGATCGCCTACCGGGCGGGATCGCCTACCGGGTGGGATCGCCCAACGGGCGGGATCGCCCACCGGGCGGGATCGCCTACCGGGTGAGATGGCCTACCGGGTGAGATGGCCTACCGGGGGCAGTCGGCCAGCCGGTGGCCGGGAATGTCGCGAGAGTGGGGATGGGACGTAAGCGAGCACTGCACGTTGGGGTCGTCGGCGCCACCGGCATGGTGGGGCGCGAGTTTCTTGTGCTCCTGCAGAGACGCGCCTTTCCCCTGGCGTCCCTGCGGCTCTTCGGCAGCGCTCGCTCAGCCGGGCAGAGGATGCCCTTTCGCGCGCCGAATGCCCGCGACGGCGACGGCATTCTGGTTGAAGATCTGGCCGCGGCCCGGCCCGGGAAGCTGGACGTGGTGTTCTTCTCCGCCGGCAGCGGCGTGGCCCGCGAACACGCGCCGCGCTTCACGGAGGCCGGTGCGGTCGTGATCGACAACTCCTCCGCCTTCCGGGAAGAGGCCGCGGTGCCGCTGGTCGTACCCGAGATCAACAGCGATTCGCTGGGGTCGGCGAACCTGATCGCCAATCCCAACTGCTCGACCATCATCATGCTGCTGCCGCTGGCCTGCCTGCATCGCGCCTTCGGGCTCGATGAGGTCGTGGTCTCGACCTACCAGGCCGTCTCGGGCGCCGGCCGCGCGGCGTTGGAAGATCTGGTCGGGCAGGCCCGCAGCTTTGCGCGCGGCGAGCCGGAGCGCTGCCGGCATTACGACCGCCCGATCTTCATGAATCTCATTCCGTTCATCGGCGACGCGGCGCCCGAGGGTGAATGTGCCGAGGAGCGCAAGATGCGCACCGAGTCCTGGCGCATCCTGGGGGACGATTCCTTTCCCATCTATGCCACCACCGTGCGGGTGCCCGTCGAACGCTGCCACAGCGAGTCGCTGTGGGTTCGCGTGGGCCGTCCGGTCAGCCGGGAGGACGTGCTGGCGCAGTTCGCGGGCGCGGCGGGCATCACGCTCGGCGAGCTGCCGACGCCCCGCGAGCTGGCCTGCTCCGAGGCGGTGCATGTCGGCCGCGTGCGGGTCGCTGCCCGGGATCCGCGGGTGGTGCGTTTCTGGGTGGTCTCGGATCAGCTCTGGAAGGGAGCGGCCCTCAACGCGATTCAGATCGCCGAAGAGCTCATCCGCCGGGGGAGGTGGCCGGCATGAGCACGGGAGCTCCGGAGAGAGCGGGCCTGATCGTCATGAAGTTCGGTGGCACGAGCCTGGGCACCGAAGAGCAGCGTGCGCGCGCGGTCGAGTGTGTGCGGGAACGGCTCGCGCAGTCCCGGGAGATCGTCGTGGTCGTCTCCGCCATGGGACGGGCCGGGGATGCCTACGCCACCGACACGCTCAAGCAACTCCTTGCGCAACTGGCGCAGTCGCCGCCGCGCGAGATCGATGCGCTGCTCTCCTGCGGCGAGGACATCAGCGCCGCGCTCTTTGCGGCGCAACTCGAGGCCGGCGGCATCCGTGCGGTGTCCCTGCGCGGCTACCAGGCCGGGATCATCACCGATGAGAGCCACGGCCGCGCGACCATCCGGGAGATTCGCCCGGCCCGGATTCGCGAGCACCTCGGCGAAGGCCGGGTGGTCGTCGTGGCCGGGTTTCAAGGCGTCACCCCCCGGGGAGAGATCACGACCCTGGGCCGCGGCGGCAGCGACACGACCGCCATCGCCCTGGCCGCGGCCCTGAACGCCGAACGCGCGGAGATCATCACCGATGTCGACGGTGTCCTGACCGCCGACCCGCGCCGGGTGCCCGAAGCTCGTCCGGTCGAGACGATGACCCATCGGGAAGCGGCCGAGCTGGCCTGCCGCGGCGCGAAGGTTCTCCACCCGCATGCGGCGGACCTGGCCCGCGAGGCCCAGATGCCCGTCTGGGTTCGAGGGCCGGATGCCGCGGCCAAGGGAACCTTCCTGGTGAGTGAGGAGGAACGCTGGCTGCCCGAGTCGCTGGCCCTCCCGATGGGCATTCCGACGGCGGCCTCGCGCACCACGTCGGTGACCTCGATGAGCGGCATCGCCCAGGTCTCGATCCGGGGCCGCGACTTCAGCCGCGAACCGGAGGTCGTCGAGCGGATCTTCGGACGGATCGCCGCGGCCGGCATCAGCCTGGACATGTTCAACATTTCGCGCGATTGCGTGGCTTTCACGCTCGATGAAGAGCAGCTGGCGCAGGTCAACGAGCTGCTGGCGCCGCTGCATCTGGAGGTCGCCCAGCGAGCCCACTGCGCGAAGGTGACGCTGGTGGGCGGGGGAATCCACGGCATCCCCGGCATCATGCACCGGGTGGTGGCCACCCTGGCCTGCGAGGGCATCCCGATCCTGCAGAGCGTGGATTCGAACACGATCATCAGCGTTTTGATCGACGAATCCCGGGAAGAAGACGCCGTCCACGCCCTGCATCACGAGTTCTTCGACTAGGCCGGGTGACCTGCGCGCGGCCGCGATCCTCGGGCCGCAAGCTCCGGGCTACGGCTGGAGCGTGGCCTCGTATCCGGTGTCCTCGACCACCTGGATCAACTCGGGGACCGTGATCACGGTCGGGTCCACCGACAGGACCGCGAGGCTGTCGGTGTAGGTGACCGTGCAGGCATTCACCCCGGGGATCCTGCCGAGGGCGGCCTGAATGCCATCGGCACAGCCCTGGCAGTACATGCCGCTGATCGCCAGATGGACTGTTTGTGTTTCGGCCACGGTCTCGCCCGGCACGGCGGGCTCTCCCGGGGCCTCGCCCTGCAAGATCGCCTCTCCCGTGACCGCCTCCCGGGACAGATCCGGGGTGGCGTCCCGGCCCTCGGCGCCGTCGCCATTGCCGCCGCCGCATCCAGCGAGCAGCGGGATTGCCAGTGCAAGCCAGATCCATACGAATGTCATCTTCATTTCATGTCCCCTCTTCTTCGATCGCTGCGTCGCGTCCCATCGGGTCGACTTTCGCGTTGGTTGCGCACGTCCCCTCGGGCCGGCTTTCGAGTTCGCACCGCACGTCCCCTCGGGCCGGCGATCGCGTTGGATCACCATGTCCTTCCGGGCCCGGGTCCGACCGGCCGAGAAGCCGTACTGGACTACAGGGTGGCCTCCCGGCGGGCTCCGGTCAAGGGAGGGGATGGCCCCGCAGCAGCCCCGGCCCCGTGAGCACGGGACGGATGCAGGCGTAACTGATTGTATCGCATGCGCATACATGCAAGACCGCCCGGCGGGTGCCGGTTTCGATAGGTCTTTCGGCGCGCCGGGATTCCGGCTATCATGCAGCACGTACAGCCTGCCAGGGAGGAGCGCAGGTTCTACGCGCGCCGCGGTACAGGAGTGTATCCGGCGGCGCGCGTCTGCTTACCCACTGCAATGCATCATCCTCCGGTACATGCTCATCTCGGCGGGTTGTACCCCAAACAGCGAGTCTTGCGGAGTCTTTGAATCGACAGGACCGAGACGCGAAAGGAGCCGCGCATGACGCGAATCGAATTTGACGGCCAGGACATCAACATCCCACAGGTGAAGATGCCCAACCTTGGCGGGAAAGGCATACGGATCGTGGCCGGAGTGGTTCTGCTTCTGATTCTCTTGTTGACCAGCTTGTACACCGTGGATCCCGAGGAGGTCGGCGTCGTCCAACGCTTCGGCGAGTTCGTCCGCACGACCCAACCGGGCCTGAACATGAAGCTGCCCTTCGGGATCGAGTCGGTCACGAAGGTGCCGATCCAGCGCCAGCTCAAGGCGGAGTTCGGGTTCCGGACCCATGCCGCGGGCACTCGCACACAGTATTCCGGCCGGGGGTTCGAGGATGAGTCCCACATGCTGACCGGGGATCTCAACGCCGCGGTCGTCGAGTGGGTGGTGCAGTTTCGGATCGTGGATCCCTACAAGTTCCTCTTTCGGGTTCGCAACGTGCTCGAGACCTTCCGGGGGATGAGCGAGGCGACCATGCGCAAGGTCGTGGGCGACCGCACTGTCAATGAGGTGCTCACGATCGGCCGCCAGGAGGTGGCCCTCGAGGTGGAAGTCAAGCTGCAGGAGTTGTGCAACCAGTATGAGACCGGCCTCCAGATCGACCAGGTCGTTCTGCAGAATGTCAACCCGCCCGACCAGGTGAAGGCGTCCTTCAACGAGGTCAACGAGGCGCAGCAGGAACGGGAGAAGCTGATCAACCAGGCCCAATCCGAGTACAACCAGGTGATCCCCCGGGCGCGCGGCGAGGCGCTGCAGACCGTCGAGCAAGCCCGCGGATATGCTCTCAACCGCGTAAACCGCGCCCAGGGCGATTCGGCCCGCTTCGTGGCGCTGTTCGATGACTACCAGCGTGCCCCGGATGTTACCCGGCGGCGGCTCTATCTCGAGACGATGTCCCAGATCCTGCCGCGGGTGGAGCGCAAGTACATCGTCGATGACGAGCTGGGCAGCGTGTTGCCGCTGCTGAATCTGGGGAATGAGGCGGCCGGCAACTAGCGCGAGGGCCTGATCCGAGGGTATTCCATCTGCAAGGAGATAGAGTCATGAAACTGGTATGGATCATCGTGGCGGTCGTTCTGTTGATCACGATCAACAGCACCATCTACATCGTCAAGGAACCCGAGCAGGTCATCATCACCCAGTTTGGCAAGCCGGTGGGCAATCCGGTCAGCACGCCCGGCCTCAAGGCCAAGCTGCCGTTCATTCAGGAGGTGCACCGTTTCGATCGGCGCTTCCTGGAGTGGGACGGCGAGGCCAATGAGCTGCCCACCAAGGACAAGCGCTTCATCTGGGTCGACACCTACGCTCGCTGGCGGATCACAGATCCCCTGCTCTTCTTCCAGCGCTTACGGGATGAGCGCGGCGCCCAGACGCGCCTGGACGACATTCTCGACGGGGAAACGCGCAACGCGATTGCCAATCACGATCTGGTCCAGGTCGTTCGCAGCACCAATCGTACGGCGGAAGTCGGCGAGGCGTTGCCGGAGGATGAAACGACGCTGGTTGACATCGAAAAGGGCCGCGAGGACATCCGCCGGGTCGTCCTCGAGAAGGCCCAGGCGCGCACATCCGACCTGGGGATCGAGATCCTCGACATACAGTTCAAGCGCATCAACTATGTCGAGGAAGTCCGCCGCAAGGTGTTTGAGCGCATGATCGCCGAGCGCAAGCGCATCGCCGACCGTTTCCGTTCCGAGGGCCAGGGCCAGGCCTCGCGCATCCGGGGTGAGAAAGAGCGGGATCTGCAGCAGATCCAGTCGGAGGCCTATCGCGAGGCGCAAGCCATCAAGGGCTCGGCGGATGGTGAGGCGACCCGCATCTACGCCGACGCCTACAATCGTTCGCAGGATGCCCGGGATTTCTACGAGTTCCTGCGGACCATGGAGGCGTATCAGACGACCATCGACGAGAAGAGCACGCTGATTCTCTCGACCGACGGCGACTTCTACCGTTGGCTCAAGAAGCCGACGGCCAGGGGCCGGTAGCTCGCGCCCACGGTCCGGGGAGGGGGTCATGGTTCGACGCCAGCGCATGGTGCAGCGCGTGATCACACCGCAGCCGGTGATGGAAGGGGCGGGCGTGAAGCTCAGGCGGAGCATCGCGACGCGGGAGCTCGACAGCCTGGATCCGTTCCTGCTGTTCGATGATTTCAGCTCGCCGGATTCGGCGGATCACATCCGCGGGTTCCCGTGGCACCCGCACCGGGGCATCGAGACGGTGACCTATGTGCTCAAGGGGGAGATTCTCCACCGGGACAGCCTTGGCAACCAGGGCACGATCGGCAGGGACCAGGTGCAGTGGATGAGTTCGGGCAGTGGGATCATGCACGAGGAGATGCCGCGCGAATCCGAGGGCGGTCTGATCGGTTTCCAGCTGTGGGTCAATCTGCCCGCCCGGCACAAGATGTCCACACCCCGCTATCGCGACATCCGGGCGGATGAGATTGCCGTCCTGACCCCGCGGTCGGGGGTCACGATCAAGATCATCGCCGGATCCTATGAGGGTCGGCAGGGGCCGGTCGTGGATATCGCGGCCGGCCCGGCCTACTTCGACATCATGCTCGAACCTGAGAGGGAGACCCTTGTTCCTGTCGATCCGGCCAAGAACGCCTGTGCCTATCTCTTCGAGGGAACGGCCGATTTCGGCTCTCTTGACGGGCCGCCGGATAGCGGGGAGGATGCGCGCATCGAATCTCCCCATCTCGTCCTCTTCGGGGAGGGCGATGGCGTACGTGTCGTTGCCGGCCCGGCCGGCGCGCGCTTCTTGCTCCTGGCCGGCACCCCGCTCGAGGAACCGGTGGCGCGCTACGGTCCCTTTGTCATGAACACGCGCGAGGAAATCGAAGAGGCGCTCCGTGACCTGCGCAACGGCACCTTCATCCGCGAAAAGCCCACGGGCATCGAGTAGCCGATCCGCCTTCCGCCAGCCGGCGGCCCGGCTACCCATTCAGGCGCAGTCGGCTCACAGTGCCCCGGTAGAGATGCACATCCTGCGGCTGCTCGAAGTAGAAGAATCCCAATTCACGAAACGGATCCAACGGCACCGCTTCGGGCACCATCGCGTGAATGATGCGGCGACCGCGCTGACGCGCTTCGCCCATCGCATGCAGCAGGCAGGCACGCCCATCCTCGCCGCCGACCGCCTCCATCCAGCCGATGTCGAGCATGTGCGGGTACTTGGCGTTGTCGGCCAGCAGCATGCGGCAGGCGCCGCGGGCGATGGTGAGCGCGTTCGGGAGATGTGCCTCGCGTCCGGCCAGATCGGGCGGGAGGAAGAGCCAGTCGTTCCAGATCAACTCGGAGGTGGCCGGCACGCCCGGCGTGACAGTGACGCCCGCGAATCTCGGCAGCGGATCGGGAGCCTTGTGCATCTCGAACTCGAGATTCGTACAGGTGCCGAGCGGTTCGAATCCGGCGATCTCGTTGATGCGAATCGAGCCGGCATTGGCGAAATAGGTCGAGAAGAGCAGTTCCTGAAAACCTCGCTCGCGGCCCGCGCGCATCACGTGCAGTGCGATCTGCTTGCCAAGGCCCTGTCCCTGCAGAGCCGGATCGACCCGCAATCCCTCGAGCCAACCGCGCCGTGTATCCATCGGCATGAGACGCCCGCAGCCGACCACGCGGTCGCCGCGCAGCATGGCGGCGAAGTAGCCGTCCGGGTCCTTCACCCACTTGTCGAAGACATGGCCGAGGTAGTCATGACCCTCCCAGATCTGTGCCGTGAAGGCGACGACCTCCTCCCGGTCTTCCGGGCGCATGGCCCGGAAGGTCAGGTCCGATGCCCGAGCCCCCTGAGGGGGGCGATGATCCGATGTCGGTTGTGCCATGGCGCCGGCCCTTCTGCGAAACGCTTCTCCAACAACGCAACACGCTGACGTCATCATAGGACGATTGGCAGCTCAGGGGAATCGGTGAAGCGGGGCGCCAGGGGGGCGAGGCGTCAGGGAAGCGGGGAACCGGGGCCAGGCCGATTGGGTTGGCCGGGATGGGAAGCAGCAAGCTCGCCTGTGGGAGGGGAAGCATGAATATCGATCTGAAGGGCAAGACCGCCCTGGTGACCGGCGGCTCGCGCGGTATCGGCCGGGCGGTCGCCATCCGCCTGGGCGAGTGCGGCGCGCGCGTCGCGATCAACTACGTCCGCAACACCGCGGCGGCCGAGGAGACGGTGCGGCGCATTCGCGCGGTAGGGGGCGATGCCCTGGCGATCAAGGCCAACGTGGGCCACCACGATCACATCGTTCGCATGTTCGCCACGATCCAGGAGGAGTGGGGCAAGCGGATGGACATCCTGGTCAGCAACGCCGCCTCGGGGGTCATCAAGCCCGCGATGGAGCTGACCTGGCGGCATTGGGACTGGACGATGGGCATCAACGCGGCCGCGCTCCTGCCGCTGACCCAACATGCCAAGCCGTTGATGCGCCAGGGCGGGGCGATCGTGGCGATCAGCTCGCTGGGGGCTCTGCGCGCGATTCCGATGTATGCGGCCGTGGGCGCCAGCAAGGCCGCCCTGGAGTCGCTGGTGCGCCACCTGGCGGTGGAACTGGCGGGCGACGGGATCCGGGTCAATGCGGTGAGCGCGGGCGTCGTGGATACCGATGCCCTGGCCCACTTCCCCCACCGGGATGACATCGTCGGCAGCTCGCAGCTCAAGACCCCCGCCGGACGCCTGACCGAACCGAGCGACGTGGCCGATGTCGTGCTGTTCCTGGTCAGCCCGCTGGCCAAGATGGTTCTCGGACAGACGATCCATGTCGACGGTGGATACAGCGTCCTGGCCTAGGCGGTTGCGGCCGCGAAGGCACGCAGCAGCTGCGCCTCGCGCTCGGCGGTCCATCCCGCCCGCCATTCTACATCGCCGGCGGCCGCGCGCCGCTGGATGTGCCAGGCCAGGGTGTCTTGAATCGTCTCCTCCAGCAAGCGATAGCTGAGGCCATCCCGGATGGCCCGGGCGCAGTTGACCGTGTCATGCGCGGCGGGAATCCACAGCGGCGCCTCCGTGTAGGGCGCGACCTTCTGCTCGAGG
The DNA here is from genome assembly GCA_964417675.1 of uncultured bacterium. Taxonomy (GTDB): domain Bacteria; phylum Eisenbacteria; class RBG-16-71-46; order CAIMUX01; family WJJG01; genus CAYQJL01. Next base: position 12,057 of record CAYQJL010000258.1, read on the forward strand.
AGGAAGTCGTCGGCGATCCAGACGAAGTCCTTCTCGGTTTCGCAATCCCCCACGGTGTGGCAACAGGCCTCCAGGAACCCCAACATGGTCAGCGGCTGTTCCGGGCCGGTGGCATTGTAGAGGCCGGTGTGCTCGTTCTCGATCAGGCGCAGGATCCAGTCGGACAGGTCGCGTACATCGATGAACTGGATTTCCCGTTCGGGACAGCCGGGTGCCAGGATGGTGCCGCCGCGCGCGACGCGGGCCGGCCAGTAGGTGAAGCGGTCGGAGGGATCGTGCGGACCGACGATCAACCCCGGGCGAATGGTGAGCACCCGTCCGGGCATCACACTCTCGGCGGCTTGCTCGCAGAGCGCCTTGAGGGGGCCGTAGGTTTCCCCGGTGATCGTCTCGACGGTGGGATCCTCGAGGGTGGCCA
>CAYQJL010000259.1:0-3843 GCA_964417675.1 uncultured bacterium
ACTGGATCCTCCGAAACCGTTCTTGACCAGGTTCTCGGCGAGCAGCGCCACCGCCTCCTTGGTTTCGCCATAGTGGGCCAGTTTGTGGTCCACGCTCGGGATGCCCCGATCCCAGGCGATGGCGAGCTGGTGATCGCGGCGGAAATTGGAGACGCCGGTCACAAACAGGTCCATCTGCATGTCGAAGCGGGCCGGATCGACCCGGTAGACCCTCTCCACGCGCAGATCCGGGTAGATGAAGTCCTCGGTCGCCTCGGCGACGAAGCGAATCTCGCGCACCCCCGATCCACCCGAGAGGGAGCGCTCCTCGACGGAAAAGAGCGCCTCGTTCAGATCGATTTCTCCCGATGGAGTCATCAGATAGAGGCCCAGCGCCCCCGGGTACTCCTGCACCAGGTCGATGCGTTGGCCCTTCGTGTCGGTGTACTCGTTCAGGACCCAGTGCTGCAAGGTTCCGCCACGAGCAGCAAAGGCCGCCTCATAGCGATCCCCTTTCACCGTGACCGCTTGCTCCTGGGCCTCGAGACGGTTCTCGAACTTCCCATGGGCGCCGCGATAACCGGCACTCATTTCGGCGCCGGATCGCTCGCGTTGCTCGGCGTCGCCCGCTGCCGCCGGAAGTGCCTCGCCTGGATACGATCCACCACCGCCGGCGCGTTCCGGGGCCGGCTCGGACGGGTTCGCAGCCCGGGCCGTTTCCGCGCCGGCCACCACCCCCTCCGGAGCCGGCTCGGACGGAGGCGCGGACTGTTTGGGCATGAACTGTATGAAGACCACCCAGACCAGTGCCATCAGGGCAAAGGCAATGAGGGTCCGCTTGTCAAGTCCACCGGAATCTTTCAACTGCATGCATCTCCACCGTGGTCACCACATCATCGACTGCGCCACCTGGCGCCTTGCACATGCCGCGCTTGCGGATTCGCTGTCATGGAACCGGATCCGCCCCCCCCGGATGAAAGGGATGGCAGCGCAGAAGACGCCTCAGGGATAGCCAGCCGCCCGCCAGAACCCCATGCCGATGGATGGCTTCCTGGGCATAGCACGAGCAGGTTGGATAGAAGCGACAGTGAGCGGGAAGAAGGGGCGAAATCAGCCGCCGGTAGATTTCGATCAGCAGCACCAATGCCTTGGCGGCCATTTCTTCCTTCCCTAACCGGGAACGCTGGGCAGGTCGTCTTTCGTGATACCGGCGCACTTGAACAGTGTGCAGAACTCGGCATGCACATGCCGCATCTTCACCCGCGAGCCCGTGATCGTTGCACGCGCAATCAATGCGATGTGAAACGGATCAGGAGGTAGATGATCAAGAGTCGCCCGGTAAGCTTCACGCATCAGCCGCTTCGCGCGATTGCGCTCCACGGCGCCCCCCACCTTACGGCTGGCTACAAAAACGACCTGTCTCGGCCCCTCTTCGACCCGCCGCGCAATGAGAACGATGTACTGGCCGCGGCAGGCCGTCCCGTCCTGGAATAGTCTCTGAATCGTCTTCTTGGAACTCAGCGTACTGAATCCCTGGGGCACGTTCAATGATCCTAACCCGAAACCGTCAACCGGACACGTCCCTTGGCGCGCCGGCGCGCCAGAACCTTGCGCCCGTTACGGGTACGCATCCGAGCGCGAAACCCGTGCACCCGACGCCGCCTCCGATTGTGCGGCTGATAGGTCCGCTTCACTTCTCCGTTCCTCCTGTGTCTAGCTTGTGAGGGGCTTCGACGAGGTTGTTATCGGTCAAGCCCATTCTATCTCGCATCCGTTCAGATCGAATATGACATCCGAAGATCCTAGTGAAACGGCCGCCCCGGGTCAAGTCCAAGTTCAATCTTCCGGCGATTGGCCCCGTGATCTTTCGTTTGATTGTATCTGTCGGAAATTCAATGGAGTATCCCGATTTTTCACTCCTGGGAAAATGCCGCTTGCCGCTTTTGTCCACAGCGTGATAGTCTGCGGTTGCTCTCAGACAGCGCACTTGTTCATAACTCCTTTGACATTCCACGGTTGCGTGCATGGAGAGCATCGTTGTCCGGGACATGGAGAAGGCAATCCGGGGGGGCACTTTTCCGGGGCCTGGCGTCAGGTTACTGGGGTGGGTCGCGTAAGTCTTTTCAGAGCAGACTCTTGCCTACATCTAGAATGAGCAGAGTGCAGTCAGGAGTCTCCCCTGCCAGGACGTTGTCTACTGATCCACTGTGTCCAATCCAGACGATCTTCACGTGTCTAGAATGTGGATAGGTTTGTGGATAACTATCTCCAAGGGGGGGGCGAGTGGCAATCACAGATGCCCAGGGAACATGGAGCGAGGTTCTGCAAGAAGTCCGCAATCGTGTTTCCGGACAGAAGTTCCAAACCTGGTTCGACCCGATTCAGGTGGTCAAGCTCGACGATCAGAAGCTGATCCTCGAAGTCCCGAATCCATTCTTCGGCGACTGGTTCGAGGAGCACAACCTCCCGATTTTGCAGGAGATACTTCGCGAGCAGTTAGGCGTCGTGCCCGAGGTTCGCTTCGTCGTCAGCAGCCGTTACTACGAACAGGAACAGGCCCCCGAGCCGCTGGCCCGCAGCAACAATGGTATGGATCGCCCGTTGCCGCGTTCCACCGCGCCGCGTTGGCTGCACAACCTGAATCCCCGCTTCGCCTTCGACAGCTTCGTCGTGGGGAAGAACAATGAGTTCGCCCACGCGGCGGCCCAGGCCATCGCCAAGGAGCCTGGCGACATCTACAATCCCCTCTTCATCTACGGCGGCACCGGCCTCGGCAAGACCCATCTCATGCAAGCGATCGGCCATGCCGTCCTGAAGCGCAATGCCGACATCCGTATCTACTATGCTCCGTCCGAGAGGTTCATGAACGAGATGATCCAGGCGATCACCGCCGGCCGCACGCTCGACTTTCGTCAGAAGTACCGCAGCCTCGATTTCCTCCTGCTCGATGACATTCAGTTCCTCTCCGGCCGCGATGCCACGCAGGAGGAGTTTTTTCACACGTTCAATACGCTCCGCGACGCCCGCAAGCAAATCGTCATCACCAGCGACCGGCCACCCAGAGAAATCTCCAAGGTCGAGGAACGCCTCATCTCGCGCTTCAACTCCGGCTTGGTCACCGATATCCAGCCGCCTGACCTTGAAACCCGTGTTGCGATCCTTCGTGCCAAGGCCCAGCGTGAACAGATCTCCATTCACGAAGACGTACTCTTCTTGATCGCCGAGCGAATCCAGAAGAACGTCCGTGAACTCGAGGGGTCCCTTGTACGCATCTCCGCCCTGAGCCGCCTCTTGCACGCTCCGATCACACGGGATCTCGCCCTCGAAGTGTTGAAGGTGTATGTCAACCCGGCGGCCGCCAAGATCGATGTCACCGACATTCAGCGCGAGGTTGCCAAGGAATTCGACATCCCCGTGGAATCCCTGCGCGGCCGTCGGCGCACAAACCAGATCGCCTTTGCCCGCCAGGTGGCGATGTATCTCTCAAAGAACCTCACAACGATGACACTCGTTGAGATCGGCAAGAGCTTCGGAAACCGCGACCATAGCACGGTCCTCTACGGCATCGAGAAGATCTCCAATGCGATTCGAACCGACTGCCAGCTCGAAAAGCGCGTGGAGGGGATCGACGCACGCCTGCGCCCCTAGCTCTCGCAGCAAGGCGTTCCTGGCACGTCCCCTTCTTCTGAGGCCGGCTTTTCCTGACTGCCGGCCTCGAAGCTCTTTCCCCTATTCTAGTTGAACTCGCCTTCACGCTGCTTCCTTCCCATCTCTTTCCGTCTTTATTCGCCGTTCTCGGTTCGAAACTTCGCGATGCTCTTTCCACCTCTGTGGATAAAACTACGTGGACATCTTCGTACAACT
>CAYQJL010000260.1:0-5092 GCA_964417675.1 uncultured bacterium
AGGGAAACGAACGGCACCGCCGTCACATCGGCGACCCCGGTCACGCTGGCGCTGACATTGACCTCGGAGAAGTCGGCCGTGATCTCCATGAGGCCGCTGCGGGCCAGGGCATTGCCGGTGACACCGTCATGGGCCTGCAGCAGGATGTTGATGTAGTCGCCCTCGGTGTAGATCTGGAGCGGGTTGAAGCGATCCGCATAGCGAACCACATCCCGGCCCAGCGCATCGTTCCACAGCGCCAGGGTCGGCTCGACCGTATCCACGAGGATGCCCTCGGACGTGTCACTCCAGACGTCCTGATCCGCCAGGCGCGAGAAGACGTAGATCTCGCTCGGCACCGGATCGGGCATCGTGAGGGTGATCGGGCCGAAGGAGCGGTTGCCCGCGATCGGGCCCGCGCCCAGGCGGTTGGCATCCCCATGCAGGACGGCGTCGTCACTGACGAAGACCGAATCGCCGCAGGGAGCCGAACCGGGATCACCCCAGATGGTGTAGGTCCACTCCTGGAGCGCCTCGTCGAGGACCGCCCGGACATGGATCATGTCGTCGTCCGGGATGGTCGTGGAGAAGTCGATCGGCGGACAGGGCGGGCCGACCGTAATCGGCGTGCCAAATTTGAGCGCCGTCGCCTCGGTACCGATCGATCCGGTGTAGACCGTCGGAACGAGCATGAAGAACACCTCGTCCCCATTGGCCAGCACGGTTCCATCGGTGGTGCTCTGACCCTCCGCGATACTGACACTCACGATCTGCACGCCGCTGTCATAGATCTGCGAACGCAGATTGCTGACCGGCAGCGCTTCATCGGCGTAGTTGTTGATCAGGGTCTGTGTGAGGTTGTTCGCGTCAGTGCTCGAGAAGAGCAGCCACGAGTCCACCAGGTCGTCGGCACCCGGTTCCCGCCATGCGAGGTAGGCTTCGTCGATGACGGGCGGTCCCGGGCTATAGTACTTGCGGACCATCGCGGTCACTTCTTCGGCCAAGGGGGCCAGCGGCCAGGTGACAATGTCCTGGACGACCGGCACGGCGGCGGCGGTATTGGCAGTGGCGCCAATGCCGGAGATGAGCCCCTTGATGTCGTTGTCGACCGCATCCAGCTTGATCATCAAGCCGGTCGGGAGGGGCCCGCCGTCGAGCTCGTTCACCTGATCCCAGCCGGTGACCTCCACGACGCCGTGGCCGCCCTGGCTCGTGTAGGAAAACGCCAGACCCGCACCGTCCCAGAGGCTGTTGAACTCGGACGGAAGGAACTCGAAATCATCCTTATCGATCGCGCCAATAAGGTTGACCCCCTCGGAGAAGGTGATGCGAAGAACGTCATCGGCAACCCCGGGCCCGCCACCCACATCGTAGCTGGCCCGCAGGATCATGATACCGTCATAGATCGGCACCGGGTCCGAGACGGCCTCGCTGGGACCGGTCACGAACTGGTAGTCGACCAGGTCGGCGCCGCCCAGACTGTGATCCACCTGGATGGTGCTGGTCTCTGCCGTGTAGGCGAAGCCAGCGTCCAGGATTTTGATCGAGTTGGGGAAGCCCTCCGAGAAACCGGGGGACTGGGTTTCACCACCGCTGAAGGCAGCGCCGCCTCCAGCAAGGGTGTACTGGGGATTTCCCGCCAGGTCCTCCTCGACATAGGCCGGGTCGAGCGGCTCATCGAAGGTCAGCCAGAGCGTACTGGTCCCGCTGATGTACGTCGCCCCCAGGAGATTGGGGCCGACATTGTCGAGCATGACGTTCTGGCGGACATTCAGGGCGCCGGTGGCCGTATCCCACTCGATCAGCCCCTCGCGCAGCCACAGCTTGCTCCAGCCGGGTCGCAGGTAGCGGAAGTGCGCGTCGGCGTTCCAGGTGACCACCAGCTCGTTCGGATCGCCGCCGGCGTCGTACGTGAAGTCGATCGGATCGGTGACCAGGCCGCCGGTCGCGTCGGAGAGCTCCGGGGTCAGGTCGAAGATGTTCTCGACGGCGTTGTTCGGGACCACGATGTCATGGTCGAACACCACGGTGATGTCGAGCGCCTGGAGATCCGTATCGCTCATCGGCACGGCGAACCAGTCGTTCGAGAGGGTCACCGAGACCATGACCGGCCCGGTCACGATGGGCACGCGGGAGCGATCGTTGGCCACCGTACCCTCGGGGTCGGCGACGCCATCGGTCCAGTCATCCCCGAAATCGTGGTAGCTGGACAGGGCGATCGAGTCGCCCGCCGCGGGCGGATTGGTCGCCGAGAAGCCCCGCAGCGCGACCACGCGCTGGTCGCCGGCGCTGGGGATGTCCAGTACCGCGACCTCGGTGGGCATCTCGCCGTCGGCCCAACCCCACCCGATGGGCAGGAAGTCGTAGTTGTCATCGCCCGCATCCGGGTCCTCGAAGGTGGCAGCGTCGATCGGCTCGCTGAACACCAGGCGCAGCTCGCCGTCGCCTCCATCCCCGTCGGGGTCCCAGGTGGCGGCGATGATGTAGGGCCCTCCAAACTCGTCCGGATCGATATACCGGCCGAAAGAGGTGTAGAACGACGTGGCCGTCGCGCTTGGCAGCTGCGCGCTGGCCGTCGCCCCCACGAACAGTCCGGCCATCACCAGGGTGAGGACCGAGACCCAGATAAGGGAAAACCTACCGCTCGAGTTCATGCCCTTTTCCTCCCTCACAACATGAGAGTGCCTACCGCGAAGGAACTCTATATTCGCCGCTCGCGCCCCGATGCGGCTTTGCTTCCAAAAGCTTCGTACATCCACCGCCATCCTCCTTGGGATCCTCCCTAGAGCGAACGGAAACAAACTGAACCATCTACAAAGAACCCTGCTCCCCTTGCCGTGAGGAACCGGCCCCGGGGACAGAGATCCCAGCCATGCACAGGAAAGGGAACGGTGGAGTCCAGGGTAGCCGACGGAGCCGGGCCGCCGGCGAGGCCAACACCTCTCGTGGTGGGAGAGCAGCGATTCCCCCCTCTGACCGAGAGGAACGTCTCCCACGTGACTCCTTGCAACATCCCTGTTTGGCTCATAATCCCTTCAAAATCACTGGGGTTACTACTCGGGCGGCACTATTGCAAAGGACCCGAATTGTGTCAACGCAAAAAGGGGACACCCGCGCCAACGCCGACGCAGGTCATGGCCGCAAGGCCATTCCGCTCTTCCCGTTGCCCCAGACTTCTTCGGCCTGTCGGCCCGTTTTGGCAAAGCCGGGCCAACCTACCACGGCGCTCAAATCCTGTCAACGCCGTACGAAACCGGACTCAAACCCCACTCTGATCAGCTTCGACCTTCGCCGAAGGCTTCCTTATCTTTTTCCGGCTCCCGAGTTGCATTATGCACGCCCCGCCGGATATTGCGAGACTTTCCTCGCCCCGAATTCCTGTGAGCCGCCTGGGGCTCGAACCCAGGACCCTCGGCTTAAAAGGCCGATGCTCTACCTGCTGAGCTAGCGGCTCGGCTGCCATGCGCTCCTCAGAGCGCGAAACCCGTTCACGCTCCAGGCATTGGCCCTCGTCTACCGCGCCCGTCCCACTGTAGCCGCCTGGAAAGCCAGGTCAAGCTCCCACTGTCAGAACCTGGTCCCGGCCGGGGCCGATCGAGACCAGTCGCAGGGGCACGGCCACCTCCGCGGCCAACCGCTCGAGGTAGGCGCGCGCTTGCGGGGGAAGCGATCCATAGGATGTCAGGCCGGTCACATCCTGGTCCCACCCGGGCAGTTCCTCATACAGCGGGCGGGCCTGTTCCAGCCCCCGCGCGGAGAACCACTGTGGCGCCAGAACCTGCGCGGGCCGTGCGGGCCACTCGTAGCCGGTGGCCAGGCGCAGACCGTGCATGCCCGAGAGGACGTCGATCTTGGTGACCACCAACTCGGTCAAGCCGTTGATCGCCGCGCTGCGGCGCACCAGAGGCACATCGAACCATCCGCAGCGGCGCGGCCGGCCGGTGGTTGCCCCATATTCACCGGCCAGCTCGCGAAAGCGATCCGCATCCGGTCCGCTGAACTCGGTGGGAAAGGGGCCGTGACCCACTCTTGTACAGTACGCTTTAACAACGCCGATCACACGCTCGATGCGCTGGGGCGGGATGCCCAGCCCCGTACAGGCCCCGCCGACGCTCGTGTTCGACGACGTCACATACGGATAGGTGCCATGGTCGATGTCCAGCCAGGTACCCTGGGCGCCCTCACAAAGAATGTGCGCTCCGGCGCGATCCGCCGAGAGCAGCAGATCGGTGACATCGGCCACCCGGGGGGCCAGCTCCTGCCGGGCCGGTTCCAGCTGGGCCAGCAAGGCGTCGAAGTCATCCCAGCACAGAGCCCGGCGATCCGCCGCGGACAGGGTCTCGAGCGAATACGCCTTCAGGGTTGCGCGAAACGATTCCCATGCAACGCGCAGCTTGTCCCGGAACCAGGCCGCATCGAGGAGATCCTCGGCGCGCATGCCCGTGCGGGCGGCCTTGTCTTCATACGCGGGTCCGATCCCCCGCCGCGTCGTGCCGATGCTGCGGTCCTGCTGGCGCAGGGTTTCACGCGCCTTGTGCAAGGGGGTCACCAGGTGGGCAAAGGGACTGATGAAGAGCCGCTCCCGGCCGTCGATCCCCAGCCGCTCCAGCACGCGGATCTCCTCGCACAACGCCAACGGGTCGAGGACGACCCCGTTGCCGATCGCACAGCGGACGCCGGGTCGCAGGATCCCGGTCGGGACCAGATGCAGGACGGCCGGCTGACCTCCGATGTAGATCGTGTGCCCGGCGTTGGCCCCGCCCTGGAAGCGGACCACCCACTCGGCCTCGGCGGCCAGCCGATCGACAATCTTGCCCTTGCCTTCATCGCCCCACTGGCACCCGACGAGTACGGAAAATGGCACCCTGCCTCCTTTGGGACCGCCGGTGGGCGTCCCCACCCTCCCCGCTTTCGATCAAACCCGCATGAGCATACCCGTAAGATCGCCGAGTTCCTAGACGGAAACTCGCCCGACGTGCAGGCCATTCATCCCTGTCCATGACCGCCATGTTTGAGACTTTGTCTCATCTATCGTGCCCCGGGGCACGGACTTAACTAGTTGATATTGAATGCTTTACAGACTTCAACCGTGACGAAATGGGGTCCCAACACA
>CAYQJL010000261.1:0-13431 GCA_964417675.1 uncultured bacterium
CGGACGAGCTTTGCAACGGCGGCCACATCAGCCCAAAAAGTGCCAGATCCCGCCCACATTCTGCCCCCCGGCCCGCCATGGACGGCGCGATTGGGGCAACAGGCGCTGCTTGTACAGAGAGCCTGTGTGACCAGTGACGGTGTGAGCCCTCCAGTGACATGCGACGACCAGTTGCACTCCGATCTAAGGCTCTTCCCCAGCTGTGCCTCTAGGACCATTCTCGTGTTCTATGAGAATCGCCTCGAGGTCATCCAGGCCTTCCTGAAAGGCGACGAGATCGAGCACGCCGCCCAGAAGAACACTGCTCTCTTGGTACTTCATAGACCAAGGCTTGCCATCAGGGAACTCCTCGACGAAGGACTTGCCTGATTTGGTCTTCTTCAGGGTTAGTAGCCGAAAGGCGTCGCGTTGCTCATCCCAGTGTTCGTAGATGTTCCTAAGTAAGTCAAGGGCACGGAGAGTCTTGGAAGGAAAAGAAATCGGGGGGAGATGTTCCTTGCCTCGATCCAGTGCTCGCAGCAAATTCGCGCCAGCAACCAGGAGGATGTGCTCGTCATAGCTGGTTGCCGAGAATGCTCGCCTCATGCTCGCCAAGTCATCAGACGAACCCTGCCGTTCATGATGCATGCTTTGAAGAAGTCGCCTCAATTGGAGCTGGCAGCTCCACACCCAATGTAGTGTATCATCCAACGCGATATGCCCCGCATCAGCATCTGGTCCGGGCAGTGTGCTCCTTGTCAATGGCCCTGAGGATCTGAATGTGACGGTGAATGTTCGACGCTTTCCTGAGGACGCTTCGCTCATTTGGTTCTCCAGAGTTGCACTCGTACACGATTGTTTGATGGTCCCCGATATTGGCAGGCAGATTGCCTGAAAGCTGGCCACCCAACCGCGCGTCCAGCTGCAAACACGCCTGATCAGGGACGCGTCGATTGATGTTCGAGCGCTGCAGACTATTGTTGGAGGAGCCAGTCAGCATCGACATTGAGATGACGACACCTACTCTGCTCCCGCCTAAGGCACCGCAACGCCGCTCTGTCCCTCGATAGAATCAGTGTTCTCGTGTCCGCGACAACATCGCCACAGGAGGATTGGAGTCGGTCTTTCAGGACGATCAAGTAGGCGCGCCGCGAATCCGACAGCTTGCATTGCTTTTCCCAGTAGGCGTCCAACGTCGGTTGCCCCAAAAGGTTTATCACCATATCCATGGCAGCACGCTCCGCGTCGACTTCTATCGGCATCTCCATTGAGTCCATGCGACGCCCGAGGCAGCGATCCGAGAACATGAACAGGAATTCATTGAGCCGCTTCAAGTGAGGCCACGTCTCATACTGATAGAGGTGTCGGAGCTCGTGGGCACAGACCCACACGAAGTGGGTCAAATCGGCAGCGCACGCACTTGGTCCAATCCACGCAAAGCGCTTGTATGGTGCAGCATTGAGCAGACACCCAATGGGGGAGGGTAGGTCTTCCGGAAGTTTATCGACGCACAGATCGCGGCTAAAGGCATCCTCCGCAAAGAGGCCACCCCACACCCCTGATACGTCTTCGCGTGCGTCCAGGACAACTAGAGCTAAGCCGCCGAGCCGATCGGCGCTCTCCTCCATGTCCTTCAGGATCCCACTCTTCTCACTCCCAATACTCCCAAGGATGTCGAAGACCATGTCCCCTCCGTCAGGAGGCGTCCCGCAGAATTCGCTGTCCCGCCTCTTGGAAAGCAGAACTGCATCCTGCATGACTTCTGTGTGCGACGGGTCGCGGGCCGCCGTCACCCAGCTCGTCCGCAGCCTCCGTCCGACTCCAAGAACCCCGCGAAGCCACAATTCTACCGCAGCAGGCAGGATTCGTCGAACGACATACTCTTCTTGGTCAGCGGATCCCTGGGGCGGCTGCCGAGGCTGTGAAGGCCGAGGTCCAAGGTCGGAGCTGGCTCCAGCGCACCTGGCGGCCGATCACGATGCTGGTCTTCGTGGCCCTCATCGTCGCCCGCTGGCTCGGCTGGTCGGCCCCGAACCTCGCCGAAGCCGAGGCCCTGAAGCTGTGGGACATCGTAGAGATCGGCCTCGGTGGCTACGTGATCGGGCGGTCGGCCGAGAAGGTCCTCCCGGGCATTGTAGAGTCGATGAAGAAGTCCTGATGCCCCGGGAGTCCGCGCTCCCCACAGCCGACCATCAAGCAAGGTCGCAATCCAAGTCCCCAATCCAGCCGCAAAGCGCCCGCCAGAGGCCTTCCCCGCCCACCTGATCCGCTCTTGACAGAAACTAGCAGTAACCGATAATAACGCAGCATCGGCGACCTACTGGCTCACGACCGCAACCGGAGCTTTCGACAATGGCCGAACCTGCCGGCGAGATCCTGACAATAGAGGAACTCGCGCTCTACCTGAAGATCCCGAAATCCACCCTATATAAGCTCGTCCGAGAAGGCGCTGTTCCGTGCCAGAAACTCGGAAAGCATTGGCGTTTCCACAAGGATGCCATTGATGAGTGGATGAAGGGCCGCACAGATCTGGCCGGAGGAACCTGGAGATCGCCGAGATGAACTCTGCTCCTCGTGGAATCGAAGGCCAGATCTGCCCACGGCGACACCTCCACGCCGGGCGCCTCCCCGACCTCAAAGCCCACTGCAGCTTCGCCAACGGTTCGCCGTTGCCGGGTCCCTCGCACCAGACGCTCGCGCGATCGCGATTTCAACTCGAGGTCTGACCATGGCACTGAAGAAATCCCAGCTTTACAGCTCACTCTGGCAATCCTGCGACGAGCTGCGTGGCGGCATGGACGCCAGCCAGTACAAGGACTACGTCCTGTTCATGCTGTTCATCAAGTACATCTCGGACAAGTACGCCGACTCCGACGACTTCGCCCCGCCCGTCACCATCCCCAAGGGCGCGAGCTTCGCCGATATGGTCAAGCTGAAGGGCAAGAGCGACATCGGCGACAAGATCAACACGCAGATCATCCAGCCGCTGATCGACCACAACTCCCGCCTGGCCCGCAGCGACTTCCCCGACTTCAACGACCCGAACAAGCTCGGCGAAGGCAAGGCGATGGTGGATCGCCTGACCAACCTAGTCGGCATCTTCCAGAAGCCCGAGCTGGACTTCTCGAAGAACCGAGCCGACCACGACGACATCCTCGGCGACGCCTACGAGTACCTGATGCGGCACTTCGCCACGGAGAGCGGCAAGAGCAAGGGCCAGTTCTACACGCCCGCCGAGGTCAGCCGCGTCATCGCCAAGGTCATCGGCATCTCGCCCAAGAACACCGTCGCCGCCACGACCGCCTATGACCCCACCTGTGGCTCCGGATCGCTGCTGCTGAAGGTCGCGGCCGAGGCTGGCAAGCACATCACGCTCGAAGGGCAAGAAAAGGACGTGACCACCGCCGGTCTCGCCCGCATGAACATGATCCTGCACGACTTCCCGACGGCCAACATCCTCAGCGGCAACACGCTGGCCTCGCCGAAGTTCAAGGACGGTGAACAGCTTCGCACCTACGACTTCGTCGTCGCCAATCCCCCGTTCTCCGACAAGACCTGGTCCACCGGCCTCACGCCCAGCGCCGATCCCTACCAACGCTTCTCATGGGGCGAACCGCCGGGCAAGCAAGGCGACTACGCCTACCTCCTGCACATCGTCCGCTCCATGAAGAGCAGCGGGAAGGCCGCGTGCATCCTGCCCCACGGCGTGCTCTTCCGTGGTAACGCCGAAGCCGTCATCCGCAAGAAGCTCGTCCGCTCCGGCTACCTCAAGGGCATCATCGGCCTGCCCGCGAACCTCTTCTACGGCACGGGCATCCCAGCCTGCATCGTAGTCCTCGACAAGGAGAACGCCAGTGCCCGCAAGGGCATCTTCATGATCGACGCCTCCAAGGGCTTCATCAAGGACGGCAACAAGAACCGCCTCCGTGAGCAGGACCTGCACCGCATCGTCGACACCTTCAACAGGCAAACCGAGGTGTCCCGCTACGCGCGCATGGTGCCCATCGAAGAGATCGCCGACCCGAAGAACGAGTACAATCTCAATCTGCCCCGCTACATCGACAGCACCGAGCCCGTAGACATCCAGGACATCGACGGCCATCTGCGCGGCGGCATCCCCGACCGTGACATAGACGCCCTGACCGACTATTGGCAGGTGCTGCCGAGCGTTCGCAGGGTTCTCTGCAAGGGAGCGGGCCGCCCCGGCTACTGCCAGCTCAGGCTGCCGATCACCGAGGTCAAGGCCGCCATCCTCGGCCATGACGAGTTCACCGCCTTCAAGACGACCGTCACCGACATCTTCAACAGGTGGCGGGCCAAGAACACGCCTCGTCTCAAGGGCTTCGACAAGGAGGGTCACCCCAAGGAACTGATCGCCGCGATTGCCGAGGACCTGCTCAGTGCCTTCCGCGCTGCGCCGCTGCTCAATGCTTACGACATCTACCAGCACCTGATGGACTTCTGGGCCCAGGCGATGCAGGACGACTGTTACCTCATCGCCGCTGATGGTTGGGTGGCCGAACCCCACCGCGTGCTGGAGGAGGTCAAGAGCGGCAAGAAGAAGGGCGAGATGAAGGACAAGGGCTGGGCCTGCGACATGATCCCCAAGCCCTACATCGTCGCCAGGTATTTCGCCAAGGATCAGGCCGCGCTCGACGCCCTCCAGGCCCAGCTAGACGCCGTTAGCGCCCAGCTCACTGAGCTGGTCGACGAGTACGGTGGCGAAGGGGGGCCGCTGAAGGATGTATCGTCCAAGGCCGACGCCCTCGAGGCCTACACCCAAGCGCTCGTCGCCCTCTGGAACGACGAAGACAAGAATGCCTGCGGCCGCTACAGCACGCTGATCGCCGAGGCCGAGGAACACGCTGCCGAGCTTCGCACGCTCACCGACCACCACCACATCTCCGTCCTGAAGGACAGCAAGGGCAAGCTCACGCTCAAGACGGTCAAGGATCGCCTGGCCGTGACCGGCGACAAGGTGGAGCAGAAGACCCTTCGGAAGTACCTCGAAGCCGACCAGCAGCAGAAGGCCAAGACCAAGGAAGCGGCCGAGGTGCTGGCTGAGGTCGAAGCCGGGTATCGCAAGCGGCTGAAGGTCGACCCGCTGCCGGAGGAACTGGCGGACCTCCAGGCGACCGTGCGCTACCTCGACCTGCTCGACGAGCAGAGCGCCCTGCGGGCCAAGGTCAAGGAGGCCGACGCGGCGCTCGATCAGCTTGCTTACGACAAGTACCCGCAGCTCAGCGTCAAGGAAAGCAAGATGCTGGTGGTGGACGACAAGTGGCTGGCCGCCCTGGTCGCTAGCGTGCAGGGCGAGCTGGATCGCATTTCGCAGACCCTCACCGGCCGTATCCGGCAACTGGCCGAGCGCTACGCCACGCCGCTGCCGCAGCTCACCGGCCGCGTGGCCGAGTTGTCGACGAGCGTCGATGAGCACCTGAAGAAGATGGGGGCGAAATGGAACTGAAGACGGGATACCGCCAAACTGATCTCGGCCCTCTGCCTTGCGAGTGGTCGATCAAGCCGCTCGGGAGGATGGGCGAGGCGCTGATTGGCCTCACCTACGCACCGTCCGATGTGCGCCGGTACGGCACTCTCGTCCTGCGATCCTCGAACATTCAGAACGACGCGTTGGCGTTCGAGGACAACGTCTTTGTCGACATGGAGATTCCCGAGCGGCTCATGGTGCGCTCTGGCGATCTACTGATTTGCGTCCGAAACGGCAGCCGCCCCCTGATCGGCAAGACAGCGCTGCTCGACGAACGCACCGTTGGGATGACGTTTGGGGCCTTCATGGCCGTGTTCCGGAGCGAATACGGGCAGTACGTCAACTATCTGTTCCGTTCGCACATCATAAAGCGCCAGATCGACGAGCATCTGGGCGCGACCATCAACCAGATCACCAACAAGAGCCTCAAATCGTTCCAGATACCCGTTCCCCCGACGGATGATGAGATTGACGCCATCGGTACGGCGTTGAGTGACGTGGATGCGTTGCTGGAGGGGCTGGACCGGCTGATCGCCAAAAGGCGCGATCTCAAGCAGGCCGCCATGCAGCAACTCCTCACCGGCGAGACCCGCCTGCCAGGGTTCGAGGACGGATGGCGGCTAGTGAAGTTCAGTGATCTAACCTCGCCGAGTCACAGCCGGATCGATCCCAGCCGGTCGGAGCCATGCAGTTTCTGCGTTGAACTCGAGCATATTGAACAGGGAACGGGGCGGCTGCTGGGTTGGTCCTCGACGACTCCCCAGTCTTCCATCAAAGCAACGTTCGGGCCTGGAGATGTTCTGTTCAGCAAATTGCGGGCCTATCTTCGCAAGTACTGGCTGGCCACACGTCCCGGTGTTTGCTCTACCGAGATCTGGGTGCTGAAGCCGAATCCGGATGCTGTCACATCGGGTTACCTCTACCAACTCGTGACGACAAGCTGGTTTATCGAAGCTGCAAGCCTGGCCTACGGGACCCACATGCCACGATCTGACTGGAAGGTCGTCCGCGAGTTGGAGTTGCAGGTTCCATCTCCTCCGGAGCAAGAGGCCATCGCCCAGGTACTCGGCGACATGGACACCGCGATTGAGGCTCTTGAACAGCGTCGTGCCAAGACCGCCGACCTCAAGCAGGCGATGATGCAGGAACTGCTGACCGGCAAGACACGGCTGGTGACTCCCCAGATTCTGGAGGCCACAGATGCCTGATCAACCTCGCCCCGAACGCCTGACCCAGAACCGCGTGGTCGCCATGTTCACCGACCCGTCGCGGGCGGACTGCCTCGGCTATCGCTACCTGGGCGACTGGCACCAGCGCGAGGACAACCGACCGATCGAGGTCGAGATTCTGCGGGCGAACCTCAAGGCACGCGGTTACTCGGACGCCCACATCTCCGCCGCCGTGCAGAAGCTGCTGACGGCCGCCGACACGACTGGCGTGACGCTCTACCAGGCCAACCTGCGCACCTACAACCTGCTGCGCTACCCAGTGAAGGTGCAGGTCGCGGCCGGGCGGCCACACGAGGATGTGCATCTGATCGACTGGGAGCACCCGGATAAGAACGACTACGGTTTGGCCGAGGAGGTGACGCTAAAGGGCGGCTATGAGCGCAGGCCGGACCTGGTGCTCTACATCAATGGCATCGCGGTTGCCGTGATCGAGCTAAAGCGCAGCTCGATTGAAGTGGCAGACGGCGTGCGGCAGCTCATCACCAACCAGGAAGAGATCTTCAACAAGCACTTCTTCCCGGCGGTGCAACTGGTCTTTGCGGGCAGCGATTCGCAGGGCTTGCGATACGGCACGACCGGCACGCCGGAGAAGTTCTTCGTGCAGTGGAAAGACGAGGAAGGCGGCACGGCGCTCGAGCCGGGGACGCTGCTCGATAAGCCGCTGGCGCAGATGTGCCGCAAGGAGCGGCTGCTGGACCTAATCCGCAACTTCATCATCTTCGACGCGGGCCAGAAGAAGGTGCCCCGGCCGCACCAGTACTTCGGCGTCAAGGCCGCCCAGGAACGGATCGCCAAGCGCGAGGGCGGTGTGATCTGGCACACGCAAGGCAGCGGCAAGAGCATCCTGATGGTGCTGATCGCCAAGTGGCTGATGGAGCACGATCCTGATGGCCGCGTCTTGGTCATCACCGATCGCGACGAACTGGACAAACAGATCGTGGGCGTGATGCGCAATGCGGGCGTGATCGGCGAGGATGCCCCCTCGCCACGCATCACTTCGCGGGCGCAATTCGTCGAGAAACTGGGTGCGACTACGCCTCGCCTCCTCTGCGCTCTGATCCACAAGTTTGACACGGCCGACCTGAAGGGCGACCCGCCGCCGATCCACGGGCGTTTCTACGTCTTCGTGGACGAGTGCCACCGCACTCAAGGCGGTGACATGAACAGGCAGATGAAGCGATGGATGCAGGATGCCATCTTCGTAGGTGTCACCGGCACGCCGCTGCTGAAGAAAGACAAGAAGACGACGCGCGAAGTGTTCGGCACGTACATCCACACCTACAAGTTCCACCAGGCCGTGGCGGACAAGGTGGTGCTGGACCTAAAGTACGAGGCCCGCGACGTGCCGCAGCGGCTGACCTCGCGGCAGGCCATCGACGCCTGGTTTGCGCAGAAGACGCAGAACCTGAACAACTTCCAGAAGGCGGTGCTGCGCAAACGGTGGGCGACGATGGAGGAGCTGATGAGCGCTGGCGAACGCAAGCACCGCATCATCGCCAACATCATCGAGGACTTCAGCCTCAAACCCCGGCTGAACAATGATCGCGGCACGGCCATCCTGGTCGCGGCGTCAATCTACGATGCCTGCCACTACTACCGCCTTTTCCAGAACACGTCGTTTGGGCAGTACTGCGGGATCATCACCTCTTTCGAGCCGCAGGCCGCCGCGATCTCGAAAGAGCCGGCCAACAGCGACGAACGGTACAAGTTCGACACGTACACACAGCACGTGCTGACGGGAGGCCAGACGACCAAGCAGTACGAGGACGAGATGAAGCGTCGCTTCATCGAGGAACCCGCCAACTGCAAGCTGCTGATCGTGGTAAGCAAGCTGCTCACCGGGTTCGACGCGCCGTCCTGCACCTACGTCTACCTGGACAACGAACTGCACGACCACAACCTGTTCCAGGCGATCTGCCGGACGAACCGGCTCGACGGCGACGACAAGGACTACGGCCACATCGTGGACTACAAGGAGTTGTTCAGCGACGTGCAGGAAGCCATCGCTGTCTACAGTTCCGACGAGTTGGACCTGGACGACGGGGGGGAAGAGAACAACGTCAAGCTGAAGAACTGGCTCGAGGAAGGAAAGAAGAAGCTGGAGGCCGCGCGGGAGGCGCTGAAGTATCTGTGCGAGCCTGTGCCTCAGCCCCGCGAGGTGGAGCAGTACCTGCAGTACTTCTGCGGCGACGCCAGCAATCCCAATGCGCTCAACGAGACCGAAGTGGTGCGCATCTCGTTCTACAAGGCCGTGGCGACGTTCGTGCGGGCGTTCGCGGCGATTTCCCAGGACCTGCCGGACGCGGGGTACTCCAACGCTGAGATCGCGGCGCTCAACAAGGAGGTTGAGTTCTTCAGCGACATTCGCGCCGCCATCAAGAAGCATTCGGGCGAGGAGTTGGACATCAAGCCGTACGAGGCGGACATGCGTCACCTCATCAACACCTACATCCAGGCGGATCCGGCAGACCCGCTGGGTTCGGTGGACAACTACTCGCTGGTGGAGCTGATCATCGAGACCGGCATCCACGATGCCATTGCCAAGAAGCTCAACGAGAAGGGCAAACTGTCGAGGAATGCCGTGGCCGAGGGCATCATCAACAACGTCCGTAAGACGATCATCCGCGATCAGTTGACCGATCCGAGGTTCTACGAGGAAATGTCGAAGTTGCTGAACGACCTGATCGCGTTGAAACGGACCATCACCGAATCGTATGAGGACTTTCTGAAGAAGGCTGAGGCCCTGGTTCTGCGGATGTCCGGCAAGGCGGTGAAGGGCACGCATCCCACGGTGCTGAACGGCCACCCGGAAGCGATTCGGCTGTTCAATAACCTTGCTAGCATTCCGGCGGACAGCTTCCAGTGCCCCACGGACGAGGATGGGAAAGCGAGACTGGCCCTAGAGATCGACCGGGCGATGAGAGAGAAGGCCCCCGCTGGTTGGAAGGGCGACGACACGAGAGAGAAGCAGGTGCTCAATGCCTTATTCCCCTTGATGGATCGAGACCGCAAGGCAACGCTGGCGGTGTTCGAGATCATCAAGAATCAATCGGGTTACGTATGACTGAGGTGATTGAGCTTGGCGACATAGCGATTGCGGTGACCCGGAAGGAGATCAAGAACGTGCATCTTTCCGTTCACCCCCCCGACGGCCGGGTGACGATGTCCGCGCCAATTGGAACACGACCGGAAGTTGCTCGTGCCTACGCTATATCAAAGATCAACTGGATACGCGAGCAGCAGGCGAAGCTGCGTAACCAGGCGAGGGAGACGCGGCGCCAGTATGTCGAGCGGGAGAGCCATTTCCTCTGGGGCCGACGGCATCTCATGACCGTGGTTGAGCAGGATGCCAAGCCCGCCGTGTGGGTCGACCACAAGCGCATCACGTTGAGCGTTCGGCCGGCAAGCGATCATGCCAAACGAGCGAGTGTCATCCATGAATGGCACAAAGCCTTGCTCCATGAATTCATTCCGCCGCTGATCGCCAGATGGGAGCCCAGGTTGGGGGTTGATGTAGTAGCCTACTTTCTCCAGCGGATGAAGACGAAGTGGGGCAGCTGCAACAAGAGCGCTGGGCACATCAGGTTGAATACGGAGCTTGTAAAGAAGCCGAAGGATCTGGTCGAGTACGTCGTGGTACATGAGATGATTCACCTAATAGAGCCGACACACACGGATCGGTTCATTGCTATCCTAAGCAATCACTATCCAACTTGGCGTGAAGCCAGGGCCGAGCTCAACGAACTGCAACTGGCTGATGAGGTGTGGAGAGAGTAGAGGGTGACCGATTGGGTTGCGACATTGCCGGCTTCATGGGGACCAATGAATGGGTGTCGGTTAGTGGCAAGGCACCGAGAGTCGCTCTGACTGGCTGGGACGTGTAGCGAGGGAAACACGGATGAAGGCTATCGATCGCCCATTCACGAAGATCATCAACGGCACCACACAGTTTGTGATCCCCGTGTTTCAGCGGGACTACAGCTGGACCGAGGCAAACTGCGATCAGCTGTGGCGTGACGTGGTGCGGATCGCTGACGACCCCGCGAAGCGCGGTCACTTCCTTGGGTCGGTGGTCTATGTCTCTACGGGCGATTCGTCTGCTGGATTCACCCGCTGGTTACTCATTGATGGGCAGCAGAGGCTGACAACTCTGACGCTATTGCTCGCTGCGCTGAGAGACTCCATTGCGGAGACCGGCTGGAAAGGATCGGAGGACGGCCCGACTGTGAAGCGGCTGGATGCCTACTTCCTCAAGAACGTGCAGGAGGAGGGAGAGCGCCAACAGAAGCTCGTGCTGCGGCGGCACGACCAGGCGACTCTTTGTGCCCTACTTGATGGAAGGGAGCCCCCTCCGGAAATCTCGGAGCGCATCCGCGAGAACTACGAGTTCTTCCGCGAACGACTGGCAGACGCTGACCCAGAGAGCATCTACCGCGGAATTGGGCGACTGATTGTAGTTGATGTGACTCTTGACAGGGGAATAGACGATCCGCAGCTCATCTTCGAGAGTTTGAACTCCACCGGCCTGGACCTGAGCCAATCCGATCTGATCCGTAACTTCATCCTCATGCGGCTTCCGGAGACGGAGCAGACCAGGCTCTACGAGAGCTACTGGAGCAAGATCGAGAACCTGTTTCGTGGCTCAGAAAAGGTCTTCGATGCGTTCGTACGCGACTACATCGCCCTTCATACGCAAGCCAGCAAGCAGGAGAAAGCTGGGGAGATCTACTTTGCCTTTCGGAGGGAATTCGGATCGATCGGCTCCGATCCTGAGAGGCTCGAAGGGTTCCTGAAGGACTTGCTGCGATTCGCACGTTACCATGCGGCCTTTAGCATTGGATCCGATGCGCCGCCTGAGCTTCGGGAGCCACTCGCAAGGCTCCGAAAGCTGGTTGATGTACCGGCTACGCTCATCATGCGCCTCTTCGAGTGCCACGATAGCGACCGAACGCTGGGAGCCCAGGAGTTTGCGGAGGCCATCGGCCTCGTCGAAAGCTATGTGTTTCGGCGGGCCATTTGTGGCGAGCAGACGCGTGGGTATTGGCAGGTGTTCGCGAACCTTGCCTACAGAATCGACTCGGAGAGGCCATTCGAGTCGCTTATAGTGGGTCTCGCTCGTCTGTCGGACAGCTACGGGTTTCCGGACGACCCGGAGTTCAGCAAGGCTCTCGAAGAGCGAGACATCTACCATAAGCGGGTGTGCTTCGATCTCCTGGATCGCCTGGAGAACTACGGGAGCAGGGAACCTACTGACACAAGCACGTACTCCATTGAGCACATCATGCCGCAGAATGAAAAGCTCTCGCCGGAGTGGAAACGAATGCTGGGGGAAGACTGGGTTGATGTTCGGCGTGAGTGGCTGCATCGCCTTGGGAATCTGACGCTGACGGGTTACAACAGCACTTACTCGGATCGGTCATTCGAAGAGAAGAAGACGATTGCCGGAGGGTTTTCCGAGAGTTCCGTTCGACTGAATAGGTTTGTCCGCGAACAAGAGGTGTGGACGGCTAAGGAGATGGAGCGGCGGGGGACGGAACTGGCGAATCGCTCACTGTGCATCTGGCCCCGGCTCGTCGTTGAGAGAAGACTAATCGACGCAGCAAGAGAGGCCGAGATGAGGGAGCGTGCTCAGCGACGCGACGTGAGCAAAGTTCCGATGAGCCCGGCGGCACGGGGGCTGTTTGATCTGCTACGGGAGAAAGTGCGGTCGCTCGACTCCAGTATCATTGAACTCGCTGAGCAGAAGACCGTGAGCTACCACGGGCCGGCGTTCTTCCTCGAAGTACTACCGCGCAAGAATCGGATTGGCCTACTGCTGGCGCTGGACTTCAATGAGATCGACGATCCTGTCGGTGTGGCTGAGGACACCTCGCAGTGGAAGTTCTTGGTGAATGCCGTATACGAGGGAGGCGTTTACGTCGACATTCGGAGTGAGGGCGATATCGAGAGGGCTCTTCCGATGATTCGTCTGGCAAGGGAGATTGCTGGAACGTAGGAGTTCGAGAACAAGGATCCTGAAGCCTACTGTACTGACTCGACCAGCTCTTCCAGCTGCGCTACTTGGTCGAGGGGGTTCTCGATTCGGGCAATGGGGCGCAGGACCCGCTCAGTGAGGGCAGGCCGGTGGGCGGAGGGCATCATTGATAGGACGTACTGCTGGATCTCGGGAGCCAAGCGGAGCAGCCCCATGACCTGGGTCACCCGGGCCCGGGTGACTCCCTCCCGCCGGGCGATCTCGGCTTGGGTCTCGACCTCACCGACGTCTAGCTGCCGCCGCCACTCCTGGGCCTTCCGGAGGAGTGCGACCACCCGGGGGGGGCGGAGTTCTTGATGCCCGTGGGCCCCGGATGCAGACAAGGGGAGTCCTGCGGGTAACCACGCCTGTTCTCGACGCTACGTGGCGGGATGCTGCCGCCCCTCGGAACCTGGGCAGAAGGGTTTTGACAAGTGCGTGAGCAGTCCCTATGGTACACTTCGTGTGCGGAATGACCTCAGACGCGGGGCGCAGAGTACGTTGTGATGCGTGAAGCGGATGCCTCAACGCGGCCGGATTCCAGGCAGGATTTGCGATTACAGCAGTCTGGTGGACCCAGCCCTCGGATCCAAGACGCCTGACCGGGGTAACATAGGAGTGCCGTAACCGTCCGGCCAACCCATCTCCCCTTTTGCGCAGCGGTGGTTGATCCTCTGGTGCATGAATCCGGCCGGGCATGGGGCCCGGCGCGGCAAGGACCT
>CAYQJL010000262.1:0-2173 GCA_964417675.1 uncultured bacterium
AATTGTACCATTGTGAGAGAGATGGCCGATTGTGAGGGAGTTGCGGCGTTTTCGCGGACCACGACAAGTCGTTTTCACCCTTGACCAGGGTGTTGTCTCATATTAGTATGTTGCCCACGGGAGGCAACATGAACTTTTCGGACAACACCATTGTCAGTGAGGGGTTGCGCGAGTTGCAGCGTCGTCTCCCAGTGGGGTGGACCGCTTCTCTGACCAAACGACCCCGCAAGGGCACGCGCCCCGCCGACGCTCTCATCCGCATCGAAGCGCCGGATGGCCGATCGGGGCTGTTCCTGGCCAAAGTAAAGAGACGGCTTGCGCCTCGCGGTGTTGTGGATCTGCTTGGCAGCGGCGGCGCACCCCAGTGGGCGGCAGGCGGTCTCCTCGTCGTATCTCCGTACTTGAGCCCCCCCGCCCGAGAGCGGCTTCGGGAGGGAGCCATCTCCTATCTTGACCTCACAGGCAACAGCCGGATCGAGCTGATGGAACCAGGATTGCTGGTTCAAACGGAAGGCGCGCGCGTGGACCCCGACCGCCGGGAGCGGCCCTCGCGCACGCTGCGTGGCCCGAAAGCCGGACGGGTTGTTCGATACCTGATTGATTCCAGGGTTCCTCCGGGTGTGCGCCAACTGGCCGCGTACGCGGGCGTCGATGCGGGATACGCATCACGGATCGTGGCGCTGCTCGACCGGGAAGCACTGATCAAACGCACGCCTCACGGACGCATCACCGAGGTTGACTGGCAGCGACTTCTGCGCCGCTGGGCAGAGGAGGCCCCGCTCGAGGCGCGGGGTCCCCAGATCCCCGCGCTCGAGCCGCGCGGCCTTCAGGCGCTCGGCGAAAAGCTCAAGCGATTCCGCGGGCGATACGCGATTACCGGCACGCAAGCGGTCGAGGCTCTCGCCCCGATTGCGCCGGCGCGTGTGGGGATTGTATATCTGGAGGATGCGGTGGCGGCCATGCAAGCGCTTGACCTACGACCGGTCGAGGCGGGAGCGAATACTATCCTGGTAGACCCGATTGACGACGGTGTGTTTGTCGGCGCCACGGTGCGGGATTCCCTGCGCTACGTGGCCATCAGCCAGGCGGCAGCCGATCTGCTGACAAGTCCCGGACGCGGGCCGGCCGAGGCAGAACCCCTGATCGAATGGATGACGGCCCATGAGGAGGCCTGGCGTGGATGAACTCTATGTACTTGCGCGCCGCGTGTTGCTGGACGCGCTGGAGGCGCTCGGGACGCACCGAAGGGCTACCGTTCTTGTCGGGGCCCAAGCTATCTACCTCCGTATTGGTGAAGGAGATCTCGCGGTTGCTCCCTACACGACAGATGGCGATATCGCACTCGATCCCGAATTCCTTCCTCGATCTCCCCCGCTGGAAGAAGGGCTTTCCGCGGCCGGGTTCGTCCGGCGCAGTGCGGACAGCGTGGGCGAATGGATTACGGCACGTACCCAGCGAGACGGAAGCCCCGTTCATGTTGCTGTCGACCTCTTGACTGCTCCGTCGGTCACCCCCGGCCGAGGAAGGCGTGCAGCACGCTTCCCCGGGCACCACTCGCACGCGGTCCGGATCGTAAGGGGATTGGATGGGGTCTTCATCGACAAGGACCTCATTGCGGTTGGATCACTTGAGGAAGAGGATCGTCGCTCGTCTCGGATCTGGGTTGCAGGTCCTGGAGCGCTATTGGTTGCGAAGCTCCATAAGGTGAAGGAACGGCAAGGGCATCCTCGGCAGCGTGACAAAGACGCACTAGATGTGTTCCGTCTGTTGCGGGGAACCGATACCCCGGATCTCGCTGAACGGATGCGCCGCACACTCGCTGCCCCCGTGTCGAGGCGCGCCACCGGGGAGGCGCTCGGTTGGCTGGCTGAGCTATTCGGCCATCCTGGAGGAGAGGGCATCTCCATGCTCTTGCGTGCCCTGGGCACACTTGCGCCCCCAGCAGAGATCTCGGCCTCCTGCCAAGCGCTCACGAGTGACCTTCTTCGTACTTTGGGCCGCAAGGAGCACTGATCCACGCGACTACGCCGCCGCGTTGGTGGGGTCTCTGTCCATCCGACCGTTCCTTCCCCGACCGTGCTCCGCGAAAACTCCGTAACTCCCTCACAATCGGCCATCTCTCATTCAATGGCACAATCTCACCTATGGTCAGACCAACACCATCTGCCATGCT
>CAYQJL010000263.1:0-31747 GCA_964417675.1 uncultured bacterium
CGGAGAAAACGCGCCCGGTCACTTGCCACGCGGCCTATGGGCAGCAACTCGTTTCATCCGATGCGGGTCGGCCGAACGGGCGGTGGGAAACTAGGCTGAGTATTCGCGAATGCGCAACCGGGCCAGATCGATCTCGCCTACCCCCAGCTCGTAGGCCAGACGGATATGGCCGACCGACTGCGGCGTGCGTCCGAAATAGCGCAACGTGTAGGCATCCACGGCCACCGGATCGGTGCCGGCGATGACCGTCCTGGCGCGCAGCACCTCTCCCGGTCCGGCCGGTCCGTTGGAGAGCAGGACGTGATTGGCATCCATGATGATGAGGCTGTGGGGGATCGCGCCGGCCAGTTCCGCGATGCTGCGCTGCAGATCCGTGCGATGAAACCGGATGCGGTCCCAGTTGACGCCCATCAGATTCTTCATCGTGAAGGTGACTTCGGTGGCCGCATGGTGCTTGGCGATCGGCATGTTGATGAAGACGTCCGCCTCAGTGAGAGATCGGGCGATCCATTCCCGTCCCAGCAGATGCCCACGCGGAATCGGAACCTCGTGGAATTGATCCATGGTTTCGAGGATCTCCAGGCGCCCCCCGGCGCCCTCGACGGCCGCCGCGATTCCGTTGGCGACCATGCTGCGCCGGCTATCGTGGCTCGCGACGATGACCTCGGCGGCGCCGCTCCGCAGGCAATTGCGCACGGTGCAGGCGACCATCTCCGGGTGGGTGTTGATGGCCAACTCGGGCCGGCTGTGGCCCACCGGGTTCGGCTTGATGACCACCCGCTCTCCAGGGCGCACGAAGCGGGACATGCCTCCCAGAGCGTCGATGGCAGCTTGGCAGTTGCGGGCCGGCTGCTCGCCCTCGATCACCACCAGGTCAGGCCCTTCGCTGGCCGCCCGGCTGTGACGGCTGCAGCCGGGGGCGAGCAGGCTGCCCGCCAGCGCCGGCCAGCCCGACGCAAGACCGGCCCCATAGACCCCGGCCTGCCGCAGAAACCGCCTGCGATTCAGTTCCCCCGCCATGAAGCCCTCCTTACGGTGCCAGTTCCTCGATGGCCTCCCGCGCGAGGCCGCCCCGCGCGTCGTGGGGGGCGAGTTCTACGAACCGCTGATAGGCCTGGCGGGCCTTGCGGGTCTCGCCCAGCCGGCGGTAGATCTCGCCCAGCATGAAGAAGCTGTTGGCGAAGCCGGGATTCAGCTCGACCGCCCGCTCGTATTCCCGGCGCGCATCCTCCAGGCGACCGGCTTGCAGATAGCCTTCCCCCAGGCTGTCGTGCGCGTTCTCCTCATCGGGAGCCAGGGCGGCGTAGCGCTCGAAATAGGGCAAGGCCGCGTCGGGATTGCCCAGGCTCAGATACACATACCCGATCCGATTGAGCGCCTGGGTGTTGTCCGGGGCGTGCGCCAGAAACGCGTCATAGGCCGCCGTGGCCTCCTCGGCCCGCCCGGCGGCGGCCAGCGCATGGCCGAGTTCCAGGGCGGCCTGCGGATGGGTCGGTTCGATCGCGACGGCGCGCCGAAACGCACCGGCCGCCTTCTCCAGAGCCTGCGCCTGCCGGTAGCGCCCACCCAGATCGATCCAGCTGGCCAGGTGCGCGGGGTCGCGTTCGACCCGCTTCTCGAGTTCCACGATGCCCTCGAGGAAGGTCAGGCGCTGTCCCAGAAGAGGGTTGTCGTAGCCCTGTGACTGCTGACGTTCCAGGGCGCGTAGCGTGTGCAGCCCGGTGGCGTACTCCTCCGCGAGCAGCGTCTCCGCGAAGGTGCGGTCCATCTCCACCGCCAGCGCCAGCTCGTCATCGAGTTGACCGCCGAGCGCCTGTTCGCAGAGTACCCGCGCCTGTGCGAAATCCCCGCTGCGGAATGACTGCCGCACGCCGGCGTAGGCTTCGAGCGCGTCCCAATCGAGCTGAAGGTACGGCTCGATCCGCGCCCGATGCGCCAGAGCCTCCGCGAATGGATCCCGAAAGGGATGCTGGTTCAGGATGGCGGCGTACTGCCGGGCCGCCTTCTCCGGCTGCCCCGCACTGGAATAGCAGTCGGCCAGGCGCGCCCGTGTGGTGGCCACGGCCTGTCCGTTCAGGGAACTGCCCGGCTGCAAGACCTGCTCGTACATGCCAATGACCCGTTGCCGGTCGCCGAGTCGGTAGAAGCAGTCGGCGGCATGCATCGCGACATCGTTGATCCAGTCGGCATCGAAGGGAGCGGGGTCTGCCTGGCTCGCGGTTGCCAGATCGAGCGCCTGCTGATAGGCCGCGCCGGCCTCGGCCCAGGCCCGGTCCGATTCCAGGCCGGCGCCGATAATCCGAGCGGCCTCCGGGGCCCAGGGGGAGGCACCGTGCCGGGTCAGGAGGATTTCACAGGCCGCCCTGGCGCCGGCCGGATCGGCGAGAGGGTCGAGGCTGAGTCGGGCGGCCGCCAGCAAGGCCACCGGTGTCAACCGGTTCCGGGGATGCGCCCCAGCGTACGACAGGAATTCGGCCCGCGCAGAGCGATACTCGCCCTTCAAGATGTGCCGTGAGGCGGGGGCGAAGGCGTCCCCGGCCAGTACCGGCCAGGTCAGGAACAAGCACAGCAGCAGGCCGCCGATGATGACCCGCGCCGGGGGGCGGATTCGTGACGGACAGGGGCATGGGGTCTCCCCGCCCAGGGATGGGACGGGGGACGCGGGCGTCGAGGGCATGAGCTTCCTCCCTGCACGGACACCGGCACGGACAGCGGCGCCGAGGCCCTTGTCTTCAGCGGCAGATCCGCGACCCAGCGTGGTCCCGCAAGGAACCCCGCACTCCATCGTACGCGGCCGGGCCGAAAATGATACCGGGAACTCGGATCTCAGGGTTCGCGGATCCCTTGCGACCCGATTCACTCCTTGAGTTCGCCCGCCGGCCCTGGCGCGGTCCGCAGTTCAAATTCTTGCGACCCGCTCCGGGGTGGGATACTCTCGGAGTCTGTTTCGACAACCTCCACACCATAGGCAGGAAGGAAGGGTCATGAAGCGCACGGGCTTTCTTGGCGTCCTCCTCCTGTGCCTCCTGGCGCCGCCGGGAGGTTCGCAGGAAGGCGGGGACCGGATGCCCTCATCAGCCCCTTACGCTCCCGGTGAGATCACTGCCAAAGACACTCCCTTCGACGGGGGCGGCAGCATCACACTGAGGTGGCAGGCGGCCGAGGGCGCGGTAGAGTATCGCATTGAGCGAGCCGGGCCGGAGGAGGAGTTCTCCGCCGTGGCGACGGTGGACGGCGGGATGCGCGTCTATGCCGATCAGGAAGTTGCCGACGGCGTCCCGTACGACTATCGCGTCGTGGCGCTGAGCGCCGCCGGTGGCGAGGCCGCCTCGGCCGTGGTGCCGGGCGTCACGAGCGCACCCCAATGGTTCGAAGGCAGCCTCTTCGGTGTCGCCCTGGCCGTGGTGATGTTCGCGCTGGTCGTCGTCTGGTACATCCGGCGGGCGCGCAGTGGCGAGCATCTCTACGTGCGGCGCATCGCCGGTCTCGAGGCGGTCGAGGAGGCCGTCGGCCGCGCGACCGAGATGGGTCGGCCGGTGCTCTACATCCCGGGTACCGGGACGATGTCGGAGATGGGCACGATCGCCTCGCTCAATCTCCTGGGCGAGATCGCCAAGAAGACAGCCGAGTTCGGCACCCAGATCCGGGTGCCCAACCGCGATCCGGTCGTCTACACCGTGGCGCGCGAGATCGTGAAAGGGGCCTATATCGAAGCCGGCCGGCCGGACTCCTATGACCCCAACAGCGTCTTCTTCGTGGTCGAGAATTCGCTGGCCTTTGCCGGCGCGATCAACGGCATCATGGTGCGCGAGAAGCCCGCGACCAACTTCCTGATGGGTCCCTTCCACGCGGAGTCGTTGATTCTGGCCGAGACGGGCGCCTCCACCGGCGCGATTCAGATTGCGGGGACCGATCAGATTCCCCAGCTGCCGTTCTTCGTGGTGGCCTGCGATTACACCTTGATGGGCGAGGAGCTCTACGCGGCCTCGGCCTACATCTCCCGCGAGCCGTTGTTGCTCGGGGCGCTGAAAGGCGAGGACATCGGCAAGGTCGTCTTCGGCCTATTCTTGATCATCGGCACGATCCTGTCGTTGGTCACCGGATGGGACATCGGCCGGATCCTTTCGACCGGCGGACGCTAGGAGGGAGCCAGATGAAGGACAAGCTACCGCTTGCTTTGCTGATCATCTTGGGGTTCCTGGGTCTGACCGACCGGTTCATACCCCATCCGATCGCAGAAGCACTCAATGCCTACTTGCGCGACACGTTGCTGAGAATCATCTCGGCCTTCGCGTTGATTCTCGGTCTGGGAAACCTGATCTTGCGGCACGTGAACAAGATCCAGCAAAGGGCAGAGCACTATGCGCATTCCTACGTGCTCCTGATCAGTTTCACGGTGGCATCGGTGATCGGGATCTTCGGCGGCATCTCCGGCGAGCTCTGGTTTCCGACCCGGATCGGCAATTTTCAATTCGATATCACGACGATCTACTTCCAGATGCTCACGCCCCTGGGCGCGAGCATGTTCTCGCTGCTGGCCTTCTTCATGGCCTCGGCGGCCTATCGCTCCTTCCGTGCCAGGAACTGGCTGGCCTTCCTCCTGCTGGCCGCGGCCTTTGTGGTCATGCTGGGACAGGTTCCGCTGGGCCATGCGATTTCGCCGGCCATTCCGGAGATCAGCCAGTGGATCATGGAGGTGCCGAACACGGCCGCCAAGCGGGGCATTGAGTTGGGAATCACCTTGGGCGTGCTGGCGACTCTCTTGAAGATCCTCGCGGGGATCGAGAGAAGCTGGCTGGGGAGTGGACGATGATCTGGGAAAAACTGCTCACCATTGATCGCCGGATCGTATTCCTCGCCATGGGCCTGGGGATCATCCTGCCGCTGCTCTTCCCGACCCACCTGCCGGTCGGCGCGCAGCGGGTAACCCAACGGCTCTTCGACACTGTGGATGCGATCGATCCGAACCGGCACAGCCTGTTCATATCCGGGGACTATACGCCGCAGAACATGCCCGAGACGCACCCGATGACGATTGCGTTGTTGCGGCACGCCTTCGCCGCCCGCATTCCGGTCATTGTCAATGCGCTCTACGTGGAGGGCGCCCCGTTGATGGCCAATGGCATTGATGAGGTGATGGAGGAGTTCAACTCCAGGGCCGTGTCCGCGGCCGACAGCATCATCTACGGCCGCGATATCGTCTATCTCGGGTGGCAGCCACCGCCGATCGTACCGATTCTCGGCATGGGCGAGGACATCCACGCCATCTATCCGGATGACTACTACGGCAACCGGATCGGTTCGTTGGAGCTGATGGAGCGCACTCACACCTACGACGATGTCGGCATCGTGGTGGCCATCACGGGACTGGCGGCGCCCCTGTGGTATGTCATGTTCGCCCAGACGAAGTACGGCGTGGCCGTGGGGGCCGGTTGCACCGCGGTGTGCGCTCCGGACTTCTACCCCTACATCGGCACCGGCCAGATGGCCGGTATGATGGCCGGTATGAAGGGGGCCGCCGAGTATGAAGAGATGGTTGCCAGCAAGTACGACACGGAGGGAAGGCGCAAGGCCACCGAGGGCATGGTGGCCCAATCGGCCGCGCACCTCTGCATCATGGGGTTCGTGATCCTGGGCAATATCGCCTACTTCATGATGCGCCGGGAGAAGGAGAAGCAATCATGAATCTGAGCCATGATCTCTGGGTCTGGATAGGAGTCGTGCTCACGTTCTGCATCTACTCCTTCCTCTACAAGGACAACCCGCTCTACCGCTTCGGGGAGCATCTCTTCGTGGGGGTGGCCAATGCCTTCACGCTGAGTTTCATGATCCACCGGATCATCATCCCGGTCATGTGGCGGCCGTTCGCGTCGGCCTGGCAACAGGCTTCCTCCGACGGGATGAGCGTCCAGCTCTTCAATCCGGTCAACAACGAGGCCAACTTCGTGGTCATCGTTCCGGGGCTGATCGGGTGCCTCTACTTCACGCGCTTCCTTCCGGGGGTGACCTGGATGGTGCGTATCCCGATCGGCATGTTCATGGGCTACTACACGGGCCGCAGCGTGCCGGCCTACTTCGAGGGCAGCGTCTTCCCGCAGATGCGCGGGACCTTGCTGACGCGCGAGGCGTTCGATGCGGCCCAGGGCGGCGGGCTCTGGCACGGCATCTTCGCGCTCGTCATATTGATCGGGGTGCTGGGAACCCTGGCCTACTTCTACTTCTCCAAGGAACACAAGGGCCCCTTGAAGTGGGCCGCACAGACGGGGATCGTCTTCGTCATGGTGGGCTTCGGCGCCTCGTTCGGCTTCACGGTCATGGCGCGCGTGTCGCTGGCCATCGGTCGCTTCATCTTCATTCTGAGGGATTGGCTGGGCGTGATCAGCTGACGGCGGCCGGCCCACGGGCGCGGGGGCCGGCCGGGCCAGCAGCCGGCTCACGGACAGAGGGCCGCCTCCGGTGGGGGGCGGCCCGTTTTCGCTTCGGTCGTGGGAAGAGCTTGGTGCGGTTGCGTCCCGCGGCACTGATCGAAGGACGGTGGGCGGCCATGGCGGCCACAACCGGCGTGGGGATTCCCAAATGACGACTTGGAATCGACCTTGAGATAGTGTGTGGCGGTGACAGATTCGGGTATGGTCTAGAGACATCGCCACAAGTGCCTATGAAGACGACACATAGTTGCCCTTTCGGGTGTCAGCCACCGGCGGAATTCCTTCTTGTTGACCGCTCCATACGGTACAATACTAGAAGTGTACAGGCGAACGCAGAGTGGGGCCCGGGCGGGGTGCCTGTACGATCCCACCGGGGTCCTCTCTTCACGCCATAGAACCACGGAAGCCATGGATTTGACAGCCACCGCAACCACAAGGAGATTCACGCTATGAGACGCAATCTGCGCCAGTCTTTCCTCGTCCTGGCGGCAGCCTTGGTGTTGATCGCAGGGAGCAGCGGTCTGGCATGGGGCGTGCAGGACAGTGCCGTCGATCTGAGCCAGTATGAGGTTCCCACCCAGATCTACACACCGTACCTGACAGGCCAGGCCGTGCTGCAGCAGGGAACGCCGGCGGCGGCCACCGCGCTCGGCGCCCGTTACGGTGGCCACTGGACGGGCTACTCCTGGAATCCGCAGACCGGCACGCCCAGCCAGATCTACGGCAGCGGCGTGGATGTCGCGCCCGCCCTGCGTGATGAACGGCAGGCCGAGCAGGTGGCGCGCGATGTGATCGCCGCCAATCCCGAGGTCTTCGGCGCCGACAATGCGAACCTGCGCTTCGTCGCGGCGCCGACCGGGATGGGCAAGCGTGCCGTGCACTTCCAGCAGACCTATGCGGGCCTGGATGTCTATCAGGGGCGGGTACACCTGACCTTCACCGAGGCCGGCCGGCTCTTCGTCATGGGTTCGGACTACTACTCGAACATCGACTTGAATCCGGTTCCGGCGCTGTCGCTCCAGGAGGCGCAGGCGATCGCGGCCGGCCGCCTGCCCTTCAGCGATCTGACCGATCGCATTGCGCAGGAGGGGGAACTGCTCGTGCTGCCGCTCTCGATCGATGAGAGCCGCGTCGAGCACCGCCTGGTCTGGCGCGTGAACGTGCAGACCGAGAACCCGCTGGGTGAGTGGGTCAGCCACGTCGATGCCCACAGCGGGGAGGTCGTCTGGTGCTTCAACAGCATCTGCCGCACTGACTTCATCGGGGATGCCACCAGCGATACGCAGGATGGCACCTACTGCAATGGCGTGGAAAACGTTCCCTGTGGGCACCTGAACCTGACCGTTCAGGGAGTCGGCAGTACGACGACCGAGCCCGACGGCAGCTGGCAGGTCGGCTACGGCGGCTCCGACAATCGCACGGTCGACGCCGTCATGCGCGGGCCGTGGATCCGGGTGTACAATTACAACGGTTCCAATGCCGCCTTCAGCGGCACGGCCACTCCCGGTGTTCCCTTCACGATCCCCTGGAACAACAGCAATTCACGCCAGGACGAGCGGGATGTCTTCGATGCCATCAACGACATTCGCGACTTCTTCCAGGAGTTCGATCCGACCTTCAGCTATGTCAATCAGCAGATCGACGCCTATGTGAATCGCAACGACGGCTACTGCCCCGGCAACGCCTGGTGGAACGGCACGATCAACTTCTGCGCCGCCGGCGGGGCATATGCCAACACCGGCGAGATCCAGGGCGTCGTGCACCACGAGTTCGGCCATGGAATCCAGTACACGATCCTCGGCCAGCAGGGCAATGAGGGCCTTGGCGAGGGCAACAGCGACATCATCGCCAACCTGATGACGCAGGAGTCGATCATCGGCCGCGGCTTCTATGCCGGCAACTGCTCGGGCGGGATCCGCAACTCGAACAACACCCTGCAGTATCCGGAAGACATGAACGGCTCGATCCATCACGACGGCCAGATCATCGCCGGTTTCCACTGGGATTTCATGGAACTGATGCAGGGCTTCTACGGCGAGGAGCTGGGCACGGTTCTGGCCGCCGAGCGCTGGCACTTCGGCCGCGTGCTCGAGCGTCCCTACTACCAGCCCGATCAGGTGCTGGCGACCTTCATCGCCGACGATGACGACGGCAACCTAGAGAACGGCACGCCGCACTATGACTATCTGTGCCAGGCTGCCGCGAACCACAGCTACGACTGTCCCGAGATTCTGGTGGGCGTGATCATCTCCCACAATCCGATCCTCAGCACGACCGACGAGGGCCCGCAGCCTCTGCTGGCCGAGATCTACTCGACGGTCACGAATCTGGATCCCGCGCTGCTGGAGGTCCAGTACCGGGTGGATGGGGGCGACTTCCAGAGACTGGCCTTGACCCCCACCGGAGACGAGAATGAGTACACGGCCACGATTCCGGGCCAGTCGCAACCCGCCGTCGTGGAGTACTACATCTACGCGGCGGACATGAGCGGCAACGACCGCTACCACCCGCCGCTGGCCCCGGCGGCCCTGCACACCTATGAGATCGGCATGGTCGTGGAGCTCGAGCTGTTCACGGGCTGGGAGGTCGATGTCGAAGGCCTGGACGACGCCACGACCGGAATCTGGATTCTCGCGGATCCGGTTGGCACACAGGCCCAGCCCGAGGATGACCACACCCCCGATCCGGGGATTCTCTGCTGGGTGACCGGCAACGGCCCGGTGGGTGGCGGCATCGGTGAGAATGACATCGACGACGGCAGCACCTCGGTCTACACCCCGGTCTATGATTTGACCGGCGCGGAGCACGCGGTCGTCAAGTACTGGCGGTGGTATTCGAACGACAAGGGCGCCGATCCGAACAACGACATCTGGTGGGTGGCGGCGCGCAGCAACGGCGGTCCCTGGCAGAATCTCGAGTACGACCAGAGCAATCAGAACGCCTGGGTGCCCCGGGAGTTCGACCTGGTTGACCTCTTCGGCGGCGATCCGGGCAACGTCCAGATCAAGTTCGTGGGCAGCGACTTGAACGCCGGCTCGATCGTCGAGGCGGCGGTCGATGACTTCGTCCTGTTGGTCGATTTCGGCTTCTCCGATGTCGAGGAGATCACCGCGAGCAGCCTGCGCTTCGCGCTGCATGGCGTGCAGAACCCGGTGGTCGGGACGAGCCAGATCCGCTTCCAGGTGCCGGCTGAAACGCGGGCCCGCGTGAGCGTCTATGACGTCTCCGGCCGTCTGGTGCGCCTGGTGGCCGACGATGCCTTCCGCGCCGGGGATCACACCGTGGGCTGGGATGGCGCCGACAGCCATGGCGATCCGGTCTCGGCGGGGGTCTACTTCGTACGGCTGCAGGCCGGCGACTTCAACGCGACCCGTTCCGTCGTGGTGAGCCGCTAGCTCGCAAGCGGCGGGCCGCACTCTCGTGGAGCGGCTTGCGCGACCTGAAACGGGGAAGGGCTGATCCGCTGGATCAGCCCTTCTTCGCGATCCGGCCTCAGCGGACGGCGCGACCCGATCGGGAACCCTCTGGGGCCGCCCTCCGCGGCCAGCGGCGGGCGAGAGCGGCAGGCCGCGTTTGCGCCGATCGTCATGCGGCTTTCTGCTCGTGACTGGCCTGGCAAACCGAATCCTACCCGATCGGATGGTCGGCCTGAAACCGTTGCAGGCGGTGGCGCACCGTGGCGAACTGCGACGGATCCACGAACGAGACGCAGGCGCGCAGGCCCTCGGTTCGCTTGCTGCTGGCCGATTCCAGAGTGATGGCGCTGACCCCGTAGTGCAGCAGTTCGAGCAGCAGCTCCCGGCCGGTGAATCCCGGGTAGCAGAAGGTGAAATAGAATCCGTCGGCGAGCGGCTCACCGAGATCATTGTCATAGACGAGCGGGAATCCGCAACTCTGGAAGATCTTCTTCAACTCGGCCGCCCGGCGGCCGTACTCCCGCGTGTTGGCGACGAAGTTGAGGGCTCCCTCATTGGCCTTCTTCAGCAGCCCATACAGCCCCCACTGCGACGATTGGGGCACGCCCGAGGTCGTGCAGTAGATGCCCCCGTGAACGAAGGCGTGGCCCACGTTCTCGGTGCCGAACTTCGCCAGGAGGTTGGGCGCCTTCATCGTGAGAAACGCGGGGGAGAAGACGGCGATCCCGATGCGCGCACCCGCGAAGCTGAACACCTTGGAACTGGAGATCAGCACGAAGTAGTTGTCGGTGTACGCGGCGATCGAGGGTTGGTAGGGGGGGCGGCCTGGAACACCGTAATCCTCGCGGAAGTCCATGCACAGGTAGGCGAGATCCTCGATGGCCAGCACCTCGTACTCGGTGCACAGGGCACCCAGGCCCTTCAACTCCTCGGGTTTGAGCGTGACCCAGGCAGGATTGTTGGGACTGGAGTAGAGGAGGCCCCCGATCGTGCCCCGCTGGAAGATCGTCTCGACCGCCCGCAGCAGGTCGCTGCCCCGGTACTCGGAGAGTTCAATCGAGGCATCCTTGAGCCCCAGGAAATGCGTCTGGCGGCGGCTGACCGGAAAGGAGGGATCCAGATAGAGAATCGTGTCTCGTCCGGCGATTCGGTTGCCGGCGATGGCCTGTGAGATGAAACCGCCCTGCATCGAGCCGACGGTGGGAATGCAGCACTCGGGCGGCACGTCCAGATCGAGGAAGTTCTTCATGAAGCGTGCCGCTTCCTGCTTCAGCTCCGGGATACCGTCGAAGGGCGGGTATTGCGCGCTGGCCTTCCGCTCACTCTCGACGCGGGCGGCCGTCTCGGCGCCCACCGGATCGTAGGGCAGGTTCGGGACACCGAATTCCATGCGGACGAAACGCACACCGAGCTCGGCCTCCACCAGCGTCACCAAGCGGTTGGCCTCGCGGATCGAGAGATTGCCCGGGTCGAAGCCGGTCCGTGCCAGAATCGCGCGTATCCTGTCGCGATCAAAGGGAACGCCTGTTTCCGTCATGGTGTCCTCCCGTCGCAGCCGCGGGTCGCCGGTCGTGATGCTCATGCTGACCTCCCTCTCCAGCCATGGCCCGTCTTGGCGGGGGCCTCGTGGCGCCCCTGAGCGAGGCCTGGGATCCCAGGCCTTCGTCTTCGAGCGTTGTGTGAGTATACCCGCTCGCGCGTCAGAATCCCAGGGACTCCGGCAGGTCCTGGAACAGGAACTGGAACCGCCCGATCAGGAGGCTCACGCGACCCATGACCGTGTACCCGAAGGAAGCGCCGAAGCCGACCATCAGGAACGTGATGCCGACCTGAGAGAGGCTGCCCAACAGGCCCGTGTGGGGTGCACTGAAATAGAAATAGACCAGAATGGACACAACGCCGATCAACAGGACCAGTGCGCCCAGAAACGCCGTCCAGCCGACATCCAGCGGATGGGGCAGCAAGGTGCCGCGCACCTGCGCCAGGATCCGCTCCTGCAGCACCGAGGGGATCAGGTAGCCCGACCAGGCGGCCACATAGAAGGCGATGGCATAGCGGCTGACCCACTGCTGCTTCTTGGTGAGGCGGAACAAAATGAGCAGTCCCAGGATCCCGCCGGGCAGCAACCAGAGATTGCCCTGCTCGAAGACCGGCACGTAGAACTTGCGAACCACAGCACTGTAGAAGTAATGCACGACATAGTAGCCGGCGGATACGCCTACCAGCAGATGCTCGGCCGCCCGGTAGAACGGGTTGTCCTTGTACAGCAAGGAGAAGATTGCCAGCGTGCACAAGGCGGCCACCATGGTTCCCGCCGATTCCCAGCTCATCTAGCGGCCCTCCGCCGTGCGCGCCACCTGCCGCTCGGCCCTTTTCTTGAGGAAGAATCCGACGTTACCCAGCACAATGAAGAGCACGATCAGGAGATGGGCCATCGATTGAGCATCCATGCCGCGCACGGCGGCCCCCTCGATCGCGATGAGCGTCTCGTACTCGGCGGCCCCCTTGAGCCCACCGAGGAACCCGGCGAGTTGGCCGGTCTGGAAGAAGGGATAGATCAGCACCGCCTGAATCGCGGTGTTGCCGGTGATGATCTTCTGCTGGTAGTTGCCGCCGGCCCAGATGATCCAGTACTCGGCCAGCGCGCTGGCGGTCACCGTCACCAACAGCTCGACATCCGCATAGCGGTCGGCCTCGGCCAGCAGGGGCAGCTCGCGGGTGGGGGACCGATAATGATCGGTCGGGAAGGTGGCCTGGATGCTCTCGCCCATGCGCAGCATCGTGGCCGAGTAGTCCGGGTTGTATCCCAGGAAGACGTAGTCCCGGCCGTAGACCTTGCCGTACTCCGCGGCGGCCTGGCCGAGGATCCGTTCGGCGATCCCGGGGCCGCCGGCGTAGTTGGTCAGCGCGATCACGCGCGCATCCTTGCGAAAGGCGTGGCGCAGCGTGGCCAGGCTCATGGGGTCGAGCTCGGCCATCGTGTCCGGTTCGTAGTCGAAGCTGAAGATGATCACATCGCCGGGCGCGAGGGCCTCCATGGCCGCGTAGTAGGCGTTGGCCTCGCGGGAGCTGCCGACCGGGATGTTGAGGGGGAAGATCAGCGGGAGGGCCACAGCCGCCGCGACGCACAGAAAGATGATGCGCCGATCGACATCCATGATCCGCTGATGAAAGCGCCTCGGCTGGCCCTGCGGCGTGGGGGCGTCGATCATCGCGCGCATGCGGTCAGGCCCCCTTTCCGAGATAGGTGCGTTCGATTCCCAGGATGATCTTGATGGCCGTGGCCGTCATGCCGAGGCCGACCCCGATCATGATGCCGCGCTTGGCGGCCAGATTGGGGTAGTCGAGGATCCAGGAGGACAGGTGCTGCAGGCCGAACAGCTCACCGAGCGGCACCCGCCCCAGCATCACGATGACCCCGGCCCCCAGAAGCAGGGCGGCATGAACGCTGCGGGCGCGGAACGCCCGGTAGGATGCGCTGGCGACATAGAAGGCCAGCAGCGCGAACATCGTGGCCTGCATCGGCGCCTGCACATGGTCGAACATCCAGGGATAGGGCCCCCGGTCGGGCGTGAAGATGAGTGCCACGGCGATCATGAAGACCAGGCCGGTGACTGTGATGAGCGAGTATCCCCAGCCTTTCTCGCGCCGCTCGATCTTACGCCAGTGATAGAGGAACAGG
Organism: uncultured bacterium; assembly: GCA_964417675.1. Lineage (GTDB taxonomy): Bacteria > Eisenbacteria > RBG-16-71-46 > CAIMUX01 > WJJG01 > CAYQJL01. The sequence continues at coordinate 13,527 of CAYQJL010000263.1, forward strand.
CTGATCACGCCGAGAATCAGCGTGATCCCGAAGACGACCTGCTTCCAGTCGAGCACGTTGTTGTAGCGCGCTTCGATCCAGGCGTGGGGCGTGAAATACTGGATGAGCATCAACATGCCCACCAGGAATCCGAGCATGACCGGACCGGTCTTCTTCATCGTCGCTCCTACCCGAGAATCGAATGAACATCGATCCTCAGCATGGTCAACAGCGAGCCGATCGTCAGAATCGCCAGGATGACGGCCTTGGCAATGTCCTGTCCCTTGAGCGCCCCGAGGAGCAACGGCTCCCGTGACAGATAGACGCTGCCGGCATAGAGCTCCTCGCCGATCAGCGTGTAGTCGCACGCGCAGATGAAGAAGGGGAGCTGGGAATCCGAGTCGGTGCCCGCGATCTGGATCGCCCCGGTGGCGTTGCCGGTCTCGGCCAGGATCAGACTCTCGGCGTAGAAGTGACCGATGAAGAAGTTCGTGGCCGGGCGTTCGCGCATCATCGTGCCGCACACCGCGGCGGCGTAGCCGAACTGGCTCTGGGTCGTATAGTAGATGTCATGGGCATCGAACAGGTCCGGCCGGCCGACCTCGGCATAGGCTTCCTTGACCACTTCCTGGGCCACCGTCATCACGATCGGGTCGCGATTGGGCATGATCAGGCGCGTCTCGTACTGGCCGGCCCGGCGGGCGACCTGGCCGAGAATGTTGATGCTGGCCACCGTCGCCACCTCCTCCATCGGGTCCAGACCGGGCGAGTAGAGGATCGGCCGGCCCATCTCGGTCGCGCGCCCGACCGCCTCGTCAACCGCCTCGAGCCCGGCGATACGCCGGATATAGAGGTCCCGGCCGCGGCGGGCGCCGTGGATGAAGTAGAGCAGCAATCCACCGAAGGTGAGCGTGGCGATGGCCGTGGGCAGGCGGTCATGGCGCAACCATCCGGCCGGTCCCTCCCGAACGAGTGCCTCGTCGGTCGGCTGTCCGGCGCTGGGTCCCCACGATCCGCCGGCCAGGGTGGCCAGAAGCGCCGGATACAGGATCAGCCGATTGAGCTTCACGGAAGCCTCCTCCCGCCGGGGGATGATCGGGGTGCTAGGTGGCTTCCCACTGGATCGTCTCCCCGCTGGGCAGCGTTTCGAGATCCAGTTTGGAAAGGTCCGCCTCAGGGAACACGCAGCAGTTGCGGCCGATGCGGCATTGGCCCGGGATGCGGGCGCGTTTGCCGATCACGGTGAGTCCCTGATCGAGGTGGGTGGGGTAGACCCGGTTGATCGCCTGCCCGAGATCCGGGTCTCCGATGCGGGCCTCCCGGCCGATGACCACGCCCTTGTCGGTCACGGTGCTCTTGACCTGCGCGCCGGCGCCGACCTGCGTGTCGTGCATCAGGATCGAGTCTTGCACCACGGCGCCTTCCTCGATGAGAACACCGGGAGAGAGCACGCTGTTCTCCACTGTGCCGTACACGCGCAGGCCACGAGCCAACGTCGTTCGGCGAACGCGCGAACCGCGGGCGACAAAGGCCGGCGGGCGGTCCCCCATGCGCTGTTCGCTCAGATTGGTGCGCACGTTCCAGCGCGGCAGTTCCAGAGGGGATTCGGGGTTGAGCAGTTCCATGTTCGTGTCGAAGTAGGCCTTGATCGTTCCGACATCCTGCCAATACCCGTTGAATCGGTAGGCTGCCACGCCGCCCTGTTCGAGCATGAAGGGGAAGACATGTTTTCCGAAGTCGATTTCGCGACGCAGGCCGCAGACTTCCTCGAGCGTCTGCTCGAGGACCGGAGCGGAGAAGACATAGATGCCCAGCGAGATCAGATTGCTGCGTGGGTTGGGCGGCTTCTCCTCGAATCCGGTCACCCAGTCCTGGTCATTGACCAGGACCGTGCCGAACTCGCTGGCCCGTTCGATGGGAATCTCCATGACCGCCAATGTCGCGCGGGCTCCGGTCGTGATGTGGTGAGCGATGATCTCGCCATAGTCCATGTGGTAGATATGATCCCCCGAGAGCAGCAGGATGATCTCGGGATCGTGTCGGCGGACGTACCCCAGATTCCGGTAGATCGCATCCGCCGTGCCCTTGTACCAATCCGACGCGCGGCTGCCGGTGTGCGGGGGAAGGATGCGCAGTTCCCGCCATCGGCCGACCAGGCCCCAGCTCTGCGCCGGGCTGAGGTGCTTGGTCAGGCTGTAGGGCATGTACTGCGTCAGGACGCCGACCCGTTCAATGCCACTGTTCATGATATTGCTGAGCGCGAAATCGATGATGCGGTACACGCCCCCAAACGGCACGGCCGGCTTGGCGCGCCGGTGGACCAGGACATTCAGGCGGCTGCCGACGCCCCCCGCCAGGAGCAGGGCCAGGGTGTTGCGCAGATCGAATCGCGGATCGCCCGCATGTGCATATCCTGCGGCCACATCAAACGCCACTCCCGTCGCCTCCTATCCACAATCATCCGGTTTGTCGACAGTCGCCCGCGGGTGTACCGCGCCGCCTTGCAGCACCCTGGCTCCCGCCCGGATCTGGGCCTCTTTGCCGACCAGGGCGATGCCCATGCGGGAGGTGGGCGCGGCGCCGGCGCGGGCGTCCTTGCCCGGGTCGATCCCGATGCGGGCCTGCTCGCCGACCCGTGAACGCTTGTCGAGGATGGCCCTCGAAATGTGGGCGCCCTTCTCCACCGCGACATCTTGAAAGAGGATGCTGTGCTCGACCACCGCGTCACGGGCGATGTAGACGCCAGGGCCCAAGACGCTTCCGGTGACCTGACCATCGACGATGCACCCTTCGCTGATCATCGAGCCTTCCGCTTCGGTCCAGCTGCGGAAGATGGGGGGGGTGCGGCGATTGAGCGTGTTGTCGCTGTTGTTGGTGCGCACCATCCACTGCTCCAGATCGATCCGTCCGTTCAGCAAATCCTGGTGGGCGGTGAAGTAACTGTCGACGGTGCGCGTGTAGGCCCAGTAGTCCTCGAACAGGTAGCCGAAGACGCGATAGCGGGACAAGAACTCGGGGATGACATCGCGGCCGAATTCGATTGAATCCAGATCGCGCATCTCGTTGAGCACCTTGACCAGCGGTTTCATCTTGAAAACGTAGATGGTCAGGGAAGCCAGATCACTGCGGGGCTTGGCCGGCTTCTCTTCGTAGGCGGTCAGCCTCTGCTCTTGGTCGAGTACGGCATAGCCGAAGCGGCGGTCCGGCTCGCCGATGTGCTTGACCGCGATCGTCAAGTCGGCATCGTGCGAGAGATGACTGAGGATCAGATCACGGTAGTCCATCGAGTAGACGTGATCTCCGGACAGCACCAGCGCGAGTTCCGCCTCATGGTCTTCGAGGTAGTTCAGATTCTGCAGAACGGCGTCCGCGTTGCCGCGATACCAGTCACTGCCTTCGGCCGCATGATAGGGTGGCAGGATCTTCGCGCCGCGGTCGAGGCCGGTGAAATCCCAGCTTTCCCCGATGCCGATGTGGTCGATCAGCGACGCCGGCCGGTACTGCGAGAGGATCCCGACCTGGTTGATCCTTGCCTGGCAGCAGTTCGACAGGGCGAAATCGATGATCCGGAAATGCCCGGCGAAGGGCAGCGCGGACTTGGGTCGTTCCAGCGTCAGAACCGAAAGCTCTCCGACGCGACCGCCCGCCAGGATCATGGCGACGGTAGGGGGAAGTTTGATCGGTGAGATCATCCTTGAGACGCGCAGCCTCCCTCGAACGGGCCCGTGGGTGACATGGTACCTAAGACCCCTATGATTCCGAGCTTAGCGTCAGGATGTCAAACCCTTTATTCGGGCCGGAAACAACAGGGCGCCCGTGCCGCGCGAAGCCCGGCACGGGCGCCTGGATCGGATCAGGCGAGGAGGGACTCGAACCCCCAGCCTACGGTTTTGGAGACCGTTGCTCTACCAATTGAGCTACTCGCCTATGCCTAGACAACCTATCGGATCTGGATCTGCTAGGTTGAGGCAAAACTCTAGCCGAACTGCCGTCCCCAAGGCAAGTGCAAAGGAGCGTAGCCGCTTGCATTCGCGTCCGGGTCGGGGCATGGTCAAAGGGGTGAACCCGAAAACGAGGGATGTCGTGGATATGAGTGCGCTTCAAGCAGTGATCGAGCAAGCCTGGGCACAGCCGCACCAGGCCGAGCAGCCGGCCGCCCGCCGCGCCGTCAGCGAGGTCATCGCCTTGCTCGACCGGGGCGCCCTACGCGTCGCCGAACCGGCCGCCGGCGGGTGGCGGGTTCACGGGTGGATCCAGATGGCCATTCTGCTCTACTTCCGGCAGCGCGACGCCGAGTCCAGCGCGGCCGGCCCGCTGCGGTTCCGTGACCGCATTCCGATCAAGAACGATCTGGCCCAGCGGCAGGTCCGGGTCGTGCCTCCCGGCACGGCGCGCTACGGCAGCTATCTGGCTCCCGGCGTGGTGCTGATGCCGGGCTACGTCAACATCGGTGCGTATGTTGGTGAAGGCACCATGATCGACACCTGGGCCACGGTGGGCAGCGGAGCCCAGGTTGGCCGCGAAGTCCATATCTCGGGGGGTGTGGGGATCGGGGGGGTGCTGGAACCGCCCCAGGCCATGCCGGTGATCATTGAGGATGGCGCCTTCGTGGGCTCTCGTTGCATTTTGGTCGAGGGGGTGCGGGTTGAGGCCGGCGCCGTGTTGGGTGCCGGCGTGGTCCTGACCGGCTCGACGCCCATCGTGGATGTCCGGGGCGGCCAAGCGGTCGTCTGCCGGGGCCGGGTTCCCGCCGCAACGGTCGTCATCCCGGGAAGCTGGCCGCGCCGCTTCCCGGCCGGTGAATTCCACACACCCTGCGCCCTGCTGATCGGAGAGCGCCGGCCTTCGACCGATGCCAAGACGCAGCTGAACGAGATTCTGCGGGAGTTTCCCCTGGAACTCAGGTAGGTGATACGCGGATCAGACAGCCGACCGACCAGAAAGCGAGGATGGGAATGGCCACCGGAAACAGCAAGGATCGAGATGCGGGATCTCCCGCCAGCCCCGGCCGAGCGGTGCTTGAACTGGAACTGCCGCCCGAGCAGCTTCGCTGGCGGTATGAACTGGCCGACTGCAGTGTGCAGAGCACCACCGAACTGCCCGGTTTCGAGGGGATCATTGGGCAGGAGCGGGCCATGGACGCGATCACGCTGGGCCTCAAGATGTGCGGGAAGGGCTACAACATCTATGTGGCGGGCCTGTCGGGCACCGGCAAGATGACCACCGTCAAGCATCTTCTCCGTTCCGTCGCCACCGGCCGCGAGATTCCACCGGACCTGGTCTATGTGAACAACTTCAGGGACTCCGACCGGCCGCGGGCGATTCAGCTCAAGGCCGGCGATGGGTGCCGTCTGAAGCGCGACATGGAGATGCTGGTCGTCAACATGCATCGCAACATCGTGCAGATCTACGAGAGCGATGTTTTCAAGGACCGCATGAAGGCCATGGTCGAGGAGTTCAAGGAACGCGAGAAGGGGATTCTCAAGGCGTTCGAGGAGAAGATCCAGCGTGAGAACTTCGTGCTCATCCAGGTGCAGATGGGGCCGTTCTCCAAGCCTGAGATCGCTCCGATGATCGCCGGCGAACCGGTTCAGATGGAGAAGCTCGAGGCGCTCACCGACCAGGAGAAGTTCAACCGCGCCGAATTCGACCGCTTGCGTGAGAAGTACGAGGCCCTCACCGCCGAGATGGAGAAGGCCTTCAAGGGCGTGCGCGATCTGAAACGCGAGTTGCGGGATGAGATGTCGAAGCTGCAAAAGCGTTTCGGGCAGCCGGCGGTGACCGACTACATCAAGGATCTCAAGGCGGAGTACGACAGTGAGGAGGTGATCGAGTACCTGACCGAGGTCCAGGAGGCCATCCTCGACAACATGGAGCGCTTCACCGACACCGCCGAGGAGACCAAGAAGGAGGAGCAGGGACCGCAGAAGGAGGCCGCCGAAAGGCGTTTCCGCGACTTCTCGGTCAATGTGCTGGTCGACAATTCGAAGACCACCTCCCCGCCGGTCATCATCGAGATCAGCCCCAACTATCGCAATCTCTTTGGCACCATCGAACGCATCGTCGATCGCAGCGGTCACTGGATGAGCGATTTCACGAAAATCAAGTCCGGCAGCCTCCTGCGGGCCAACGGCGGGACCCTGGTGCTGAACCTGATGGATGCCATCGTGGAGCCGGGTGTCTGGGTGGCGCTCAAGCGGGCGCTGAAACACCAGCGGATCGATATCCAGACCTTCGATCCCTACTATGTCATGTCCGTGTCGGCGCTCAAACCGGGGCCGATCGAGCTGGATGTCAAGATCGTGGTCCTGGGCGACCGGTACGCCTATCACATCCTGTTCAACTACGATGAGGATTTTCGCAAGATCTTCAAGGTCAAGGCGGAGTTCGATACGGTGATGCCCCGTTCGGACGAGAGCGTGGAGAAGTACCTGAATTTCGCGCGCAAGATCACCGTGGAAGAGAAGCTGATACCCGTCCATGCGACCGGTCTGTGCGCACTGGTGGAACTCGGCGTGCGTCTCGCCGGCCGGCAGACCAAGATGTCCACTCGATTCGGCATCATTGCCGATGTCATTCGCGAGGCCTGCCTGTGGGCGCGGGAAACCGGCGCCGAGCAGATCACGACCGAGCATGTGCAGAAGGCCATTCAGGAACGCGAGCGGCGGGTGAACCTGTCTCAGGAGAAGATCCATGAACTGATCACCGAGAGGATCCTGTTCATCGACACGCAGGGTGCGCGGGTCGGACAGCTCAATGGTCTCTCGGTGCTGGATCTGGGGGACCACGCCTTTGGTCAGCCCTCGCGGATCACGGTCAAGGTCTCCCTGGGCAAGGAAGGGATCGTCAACATCGAACGGGAAGCCGAGCTCAGCGGCAAGACCCACAACAAGGGCATCCTGATTCTGGAAGGCTATCTCCGCAGCCTGTTTGCCCAGGAGCGCCCGCTGGCGGTCAATGCCTCGATCTGCTTCGAGCAGTCCTACGGTGGGATCGATGGCGACAGCGCGTCCTCGACGGAGATCTACGGATTGCTCTCCGCGCTTTCGGGCATCCCGCTCCGCCAGGATCTGGCGGTGACCGGAAGTGTCAATCAACATGGTGAGATCCAGCCGATCGGCGGCGTCAATGAGAAGATCGAGGGCTTCTTCGACATCTGCGCCGAGCGCGGATTGAGTGGGACCCAGGGGGTGTTGATTCCCGAGAGCAATGCCAAGGACCTGATGCTGCATGCCCGGGTTGTGGAGGCGGTCGCGGCCGGCACCTTCCACGTGTACGCGGTCGGGCGCATCGAGGAGGGGATTGAGCTTCTGACCGGCGTCCCGGCCGGGTACCCGGGCGAGGACGGGCGCTATCCGGCCGATTCGGTCTTCGGAAAGGTGGATGCGCGGTTGCGGGAGTATGCCCGTAGCTGGAAGGCGTTTGCGGGCAAGTTCGGCGATCAGGAGGAGTGAGCGGGCCAGGGATCACAGCATGAAGAGGCAGCGCGTCTTGGTGGGGATGAGCGGTGGCGTCGATTCTTCGGTGGCTGCCGCTCTTCTTCTCCAGCAGGGACATCAGGTCTGCGGGGTGACGATGCAGACCTACGGCGGCGAGTCGGCCGTCTGGCCGGCCCCCGCGGCCGGCTGGCCGACCGGGGGCGACCGCGGCCCGCGGCATGGCTGCTATGGCCCGGGAGAGGAGGAGGAAATCGAGCAGGCCCGGGCCGTGGCGCGGCGGCTGGGGATCGAACACCATCGGCTCGACGTCCGGGAGGCCTACCGGCGCGAGGTTCTCGACTACTACCGGGCCGAATATCAGGCGGGGCGCACGCCCAACCCCTGCGTGCGTTGCAATCGCACCGTCAAGTTCGGCGCCCTGCTCGAGCAGGCCCGGGCGTCCGGACTGTCCTTCGATCGCTTCGCGACCGGTCACTATGCCCGCTGCCATTACGATGCCGGCCGGGGGCGCTACGTTCTGCGCCGTGGGTCCGATCGACGCAAGGATCAATCATACTTCCTGTCGGCTCTGCGCCAGGATCAGCTGGCCGGCTGCCTGTTTCCGTTGGGTGAGGCGGCCAAATCACAGGTTCGGGCCCTGGCCGCCGGCCTGGGCCTGGGTCTCGAAGACGAGCCGGAGAGTCAGGATTTTGCCGAGGGCCTGCACGCCGCATTCTTCGACGCGGCCGCCGAACCGGGTCCGATCGTCGATCGAGAGGGGCGCCGGCTGGGAACGCATCGCGGGATTGCATTCTATACGATCGGCCAGCGGCGCGGGTTGGGAGTCGCGGCGCCCCATCCGCTCTATGTGACGGCGATCGATGCCGCCCACAACCGAATCACCGTCGGTCCCCGGGAGGATGTCGCCGGCCGCGGCCTGCGGGTCACCGGCATGAACTGGGTGTCCATCGCTGCGCCGCGGCGGGCTCTGCACGCCGATGCCCAGATCCGGTACCAGCATGCCGCCGCTCGCGCCGAGATCCGTCCGCGGGGTCGCCGGGAAGCCGACGTCGTCTTTTTCGAGCCGCAGCACGCCATCACGCCCGGCCAGATCGTTGCGCTCTACGAGGGGGAAACGCTTCTGGGCGCAGGGACGATCTCGCAAGCCCTGCGGCCGCCGCTGTCCTAGCTGCGCCCGCGCCGCCCCCGTGGAGCGCGCCCTAGCCGCGTAGCCAGGGCTTCGGATCCAGCCCACGCTCTCGCAGGAGCCCCGCCAGGTCCCCTGGCAGGGGAGCCGTGAGCAGCAGCGCAAGCCCGCTCTGCGGGTGCTGGAGTTCGAGTTGGTAGGCATGCAGGGCCTGCCGCGGGTGTCCCAATCGCGCACGCTCCTCAGGGGTCAGTGGCTCATCGCTCACCAGCTTCAGGAAGAACGCCTCATCGTGGCCATAGACCTTGTCTCCGACGATGGGCAAGCCGCAGGCTTTCAGATGCACGCGAATCTGGTGCAATCGTCCGGTCAAGGGCCGTGCCTCGACCCACGCCCACGAGGAGCCCCGGTGGAGCACGCGCAGCTCGGTCCGGGCACCGATCCCGTCTTCGCGCACGGCGACCGCCTTGCGGATCCGGCTGTGGGTGGCCCGGCCCAGGGGCAGATCGATCGTGAAGGCGTCCTCGCGGGGAACGCCATCGACCAACGCCAGGTATCGCTTGGTGACCTCCCGCCTTCGGAACTGACGCGCGATCCGGTCGGTCGGCTCGCGCCCACGACCGAAGACGATCACGCCGCTGGTTTCCCGATCCAGACGGTGCACGATGTGGAAGGGTCCCCGTTCGGGATGCTCCCGCTGCAGGAGGCTGAGCAACGTGTTCTTGAAGTAGCGGCCCGCGGGGTGGACGGGAAGGTTGCCGCTCTTGGCGACCGCGAGCACCCCTTCATCCTGATAGAGGAACGCGATGTCACGGTCGATGTCCGGCTCGGTGCGCTCCAGCGGCACGTAGCGGATTCGATCTCCCTGGCGCACCAGGCGCGCGGGACGCACCGGGCGGTCATTGAGCATGACGCGGCCGGCCGAGATCAGTTCCCGCCACTGGGTTCGCGAGCGGTAGGTGAAGCGATCGGCCAGAAAGCGGTCCAGGCGCAGACCGGCGTGGTCGGCATCGATCACGCTCTCGCCCCTTCGCACCCAGCTGCGCAGCCGGTCAGCGGGAATGCGGCACGCGCGTTCTTCAGGTGTGTCGAACCGGCTCACGTCGTTCCCCTGTCAGCTTGCTCCAGCCGCTCTGCGCCATCGTCGCCGATCCTACCCTCTGCGCAGGGTTCTGGCGACCGGGAACCACCGACCGGCCGGTCCCGGACGCGTCCCGGGCCACACCCCGATCCTGGCGTGGCCCGGCCGCGGACCGCGGGTCGGTTCCCACGCGATCGAGTTGACCGGCCCCGTCCGGGTTCCTACACTCCGCGGCAGCGGATCGGTCCCACCGCGACGAAGGAGGCTCATGCCGGCGCAACGAGATTCGGACAGCCCCAGGGGGGTGGTGATTGCCGTCCGGCCGCGCCGGGTTCAGGTGCAGTCGGCGGCCGGCGTCTGCTGGTACGACGTGCGCCGGGGGCTGCTGCAACGGGTGCGTGAGGAGCGCACGCCGCTGGTCGTCGGTGACCGGGTGGTCTTGTCCCCGGCCCCGGACGCCTCCGGACATATCGAGGCCCGGTTGCCGCGCCGCAACAAGATCTCCCGGGTCGGATCGCTGCGCCCGCGCCGGGAACATGTCATCGCGGCCAATGTCGACCAGGTCCTGGTGCTGCAGGCGCTGGCCCAGCCGCCGTTCAACGCGCGCGGTCTGGATCGCTTCCTCGCCCTGGGGGAGTCGGCCGGCGCCCGCTGTGCGATTTGCCTGAACAAGACGGATCTGGCCGCGTCCGCCGAAGTCGAGGCCTTGATCGCGCCCTACCGGCGCATCGGGTATGGGGTGCTGCCGACCAGCGCCCTGTTTGGCGATGGGCTGGGCCAGGTGCAGGCTTTCTTCACGAACAGGACGACCCTGATCGTGGGGCCGAGCGGCTCCGGCAAATCCACGCTGCTCAATCGCCTGATTCCCGGCCTGGAGTTGGCGACCCGCGCGGTGAATCCCTCCACCGGGCGCGGGCTGCACACAACGACGCGGGTCGACTACCTGCCTTTGCCCGGGGGGGGGGCCGTGCTCGACAGCCCGGGATTGCGCTCGGTACAGCCCTGGATCGAGCCGCATCGGCTGGCGTCACTCTTCCCGGAGATGCGTGGGCGCGTGAGCGGATGCCGCTTCCGCGACTGCCACCATGAGAGCGAACCGGGGTGCGCGATTCGGGCGGCGCTGGAACGGGGAGAGATCGATCCGGACCGCTATGACAGCTACCGGCGCATGCTGGCCGGGTTGCTGTCAGAGGGATCCACCGACGAACCACCCCGCCGTGCCTGACCGGCGGGCTTGATCGGTGGCCGGAAGGGTGCCAGTCTGTCGGCTTCGGTTGGTTGAGGTTCTCCCGGCATGGATACCGGGAGTGGAATCGGCTCACAGACCCGCAATCGAAGAGGGAAACGATGTCAGACTTGCCGGCCGCACTGGCCTTCCTGGGCGTCCAGGATGCGTTCGAGGACGCCTCGGTCGCCGTGCTTCCCGTTCCCTATGATCTCACGACCACCTATCAGCCGGGTGCACGATTCGGGCCGCGCGCGCTGCTGACCGCGTCCCTGAATGTGGAGCTGTTCGACGAGGAATTGCGCTGGGACACGAGCCAGGTGGGCATTCACACGCTGCTGCCGATCGAGGCGCTGGCCGCCGGGCCTCAGGCGATGGTGCCCCGGATTGCCGAGGGGGTGCGCAGCCTCTTTCGCGCCGGCAAGTTTCCCTTGGTCATCGGGGGGGACCACTCGGTGTCGATCGGGGCGTTGGAGGCCTTGCATGACAGCTGGGACGATGTGTGGGTGCTGCAGTTCGATGCCCATGCCGATCTGCGCGACAGCTATCAAGGCAGTCCCTTCAGCCATGCCTCGGTCATGGCGCGTGCCCGCGAGTCCTTCGATTGCATGCAGGTGGGCCTGCGCAGCTGGAGTGAAGAAGAGGAACTGCCCTTGTGGGAGGATCCCGAGCGGATCGTCACGGCATTGGATATCGAGGCGGACATCGATGGGTGCATCGATCGGATCCTGGCCACCCTCGGGGATCCGGTCTATGTGACCTTCGACGTAGACTGCCTCGACCCGGCAATCATGCCCGCGACCGGGACACCCGAACCGGGCGGTCTGAGCTACCGGCAGGCCACCCGCATCCTTTCGGCAGTGGCGCGCTCACGGCACATCGTGGGTTGCGACCTGACGGAACTGGCCCCCATCCCGGGGCTGGTGGCGCCCGATTATCTGGCGGCGCGCCTGGCTTACAAGATGATCGGGTACGTGTTCAAGTCAAGGCAGCAAGCCTAGGGGCGGTCAGAGGGGGCGCGGGGCGCTTCGTTCCCTTCTGCCTCGCGGGCCTTGGCCGCCTGCCAGGCCTGTTCCATGGTATCGAGATTCGCGGCCGCCAGCGTCGTTCCCTGGTCGGTCAGCAACGTCTCCATGCAGGCGAAGCGGCTCCGGAACCGGCGGATGGTCCCACGCAGGGCTGTCTCGGGATCGGTTTGGAGGTGCCGGGCCACATTGACGGCCGCGAAGAGGATATCACCGAGCTCGGCCTGCGATGCCCTGTTCGTCGGGCGGCAGGGGAGCCGTGACGCCGGGGTGTCGGGGGCCTGGCCGGCTTCCCCCTCCAGCGCCTCCCGGAGCTCGCGACACTCCTCTTCCAGCTTCTCCAGTACGGGGGCCAGTTCGGGCCAATCGAACCCGAAGCTGGCGGCCTTCTCCTGCACCCGATAGGCCTCGAGCATGGCCGGAATCGCCTTTGCGCCGCTGGCCAGGCGATCCCGCTGCGCGCCCTTCGCCGGGTCGGCGCGGGAACTCGCACGTTCTGCGGCCTTGATCGATTCCCATTGCTCCCGCACCGCGGCCGGGCCCAGTGTCCCGGGCGCCTCTCCAAAAACGTGCGGGTGACGCCGGATCAGCTTGGTTGTGATGGCCTCTACGACATCTTCGAATGTGAAGCGGCGCTCTTCCTCGGCCATCGTCACGACGAAGACCAGCAGGTAGAGCAGATCGCCAAGCTCTTCCACGATGGCCGTTCGCTCCCCCTGCGCGATGGCATCGGTCAGCTCATGGACCTCTTCCAGGAGGTAGGGGGTCATCGTCTCGAGGGTCTGGGCTCGATCCCACTGGCAGCCCTCCGGCGCGCGCAGCCGCCGGCAGATCGTTCGCAGGCCTTCCCAATCCTTTGATGCTTGCAGGTTCATGACGGCACGCTACCATGTCCATTCTCGTACTGGCAAGCGGGCCCGCCGCGGTGGCAGCAAGAAGAGGCGCGAGAACGATGGATGCAACCCGGATCGAAACCTGTGAGGATCGTCTGCTCAGCGTGGCCCGCGAGGCGCGCGCCCGGGCCCATGCTCCCTATTCACGGTTTCCCGTGGGGGCTGCGCTCGAGGCCGATACGGGGCAGATCGTTCCCGGATGCAATCTGGAGAACGCCTCGCTCGGCCTGGGGATCTGTGCCGAGCGGGTGGCCCTCTTCGCGCTCCTGAGCCGGGGGTTGCGACCGGGCAGGCGCCTGCTGATCACGACCCTCTCGCCCAGGCCCACACCACCCTGCGGGGCGTGCCGCGAGGCCTTGTTGGAGTTGGCGCCCGAGATCGAGGTGATCTCGGTGGCGCGGGACGGCCGGCGAAAGCGATGGTTCGTATCCGACCTGCTGCCAGATCTCTTGCCCGCCGGATCCCGGGAGCTGCTGGATCCGCGCACCCTGATTGCCCGCAAACGGGATGGCGGCGAGTTGACCCACGCGGAGATCCGCGGCCTGATCGACGGATTGCTCACCGGGCAGGTGGCCGACTACCAGATGTCGGCCTTCATGATGGCGACCTGCCTGCGGGGCATGACCGTGCGCGAAACCCGCGACCTGACCTTGGCGATGCTCAACTCCGGCGGCCGTGTCAATCTCGATGCCGTGGAAGGACCCAAGGTGGACAAGCATTCGACCGGCGGGGGGGGCGACAAGGTCTCGATCCCGTTGCTGCCGATCTGCCTGGCGGCCGGGCTCACCGTGCCGATGCTCTCTGGAAGGGGATTGGGGTACACCGGCGGCACCCTCGACAAGCTCGATTCGATCCCGGGGTATCGTTCTCGGGTTCCGATTCAGACCCTGGTGCAATGGGTTGCCGAGCAGGGCGGGTTCCTGGCCGGACAGACCGCCGAGCTGGTCCCCGCGGATCGCTCTATGTACGCGCTGCGGGATGTGTCGGCCACCGTCGAGTCGCTGCCCCTGATCGTCAGCAGCATCCTCAGCAAGAAGCTGTCGGCCGGCGTCTCGGCGCTGGCCCTGGATGTGAAGTTTGGACGAGGGGCCTTCATGCCCGATCTCAAACGGGCCGAGGAACTCGCCCGGGCACTGGTTTCGGTGGCCCACGATCTTGGGTTGCCGGCCGTGGCGTTGCTGACGCGCATGGACACGCCCCTTGGCGCGGCGGTCGGCAATGCCCTCGAGATTCGGGAGAGCATGGCTCTGCTGCGCGGCGAAGCGGTGCCCGCTGACCTGGTTCAGCTGACCGTGACCTTGGGCGGACTGATGATGGTGTTGGCGCAACGGGCGGTGTCGCTCTCGGCCGGGATCGATGAGATCCGCCGGCAGATCGCCAGCGGTCGGGCCGCGACGACCGCCGAGCGTTGGATCGCGGCCCAGGGAGGGGATCCGCGCGTGGTCGGGGATGCGCGTATGCCGGTCGTCTCCCGGAACCGAAGAACGGTCACGGCCGACCGCGCGGCCTTCGTTCGCGAGATCGACGCCCGCTGGGCCGGGCGTCTCTGCACCCGCATGGGGGGAGGGCGGCTGCGAAGCGAGGACAGCATCGATCCGCGGGTCGGCATCCGATTCCACGTACGCCCCGGCGAGGCGGTCTCAGCGGGGCAGCCGCTGTACACCCTGTATCTTCCGGCAGCCGCCGACCGCGAAGCACGCCGGCCGGAAGAGGAGCGCCTGCTGACCCTGGGGGAGCAACCCCCTCAGGCTGCGCCGCTCGTGGAGTCATTGATCGCGCGCCAATCGAAGGGTGTCGTAACGATTCCCTTCGGCCAAGCGGAGCGCTGGCTGCCGGGCGAGTGAGAGGGCCGTGCCAGCCGCTAGGGTCCAGCGACCTTGCCGATCCACTCCTCCCGCGGATAGAGCTGATGATCCAGGCGCCGGAAGTCGCGGCCCGGATCGCGCTGCTCTTCATGGGCGCGGCACTGCTCATGCGGTGCGGTTCCCAGCAGGAAGACGTCTTCGATCACCTCCGGGCAATGGGGGCCTGCCAGGAGGCCTGTCTCGAGACAGGTTTCGGTGAAGGCCAGTTCTTCCGGCGGATTGAAGTCCTTGGGTTGTCCGCGCCGACTCTCGTAGTACTTCATCACCCGCGCCCACACCGGCAGGGCCGCCATGGCGCCGGTGCCGCTTTGCCGCCCGCCAATCGGCATGCGCAGATCGAACCCCACCCACACGCCGATCGCCAGATCGCGCGTATAGCCAATGAACCAGGCGTCGGTGTAATTGTCGTTGGTGCCGGTCTTGCCCGCGGCCGGGGAGTGGTATCCATAGAGAGAACGGGCCGTTTTGCCCGTGCCGCCGTCGAGGACCGACTTGAGCATGTGCGTGATGACATAGCTTGTCTGCGGATCCAAGGCCTGCTCCGAGTGCGACTGGTGGGATTCCAGGAGATGTCCGCGCCGGTCCAATACCCGTTCCGCGGTGTACGGCTCCACGCGGATGCCTTGATTCCCGAAAAGAGCGTAGGCGCAGGTCATTTCCATGAGTGTGAGCTCACCCGTACCGGTCGCCAAGGAGAGTACGGGCGGCATGGGGCTCTTGATCCCGAGTTGCTGCGCCAGGTTGACGACATTGCGGACCCCGATCGCGTCGAGGAGTTTGGCCGTGGGCACATTGACCGAGTGCATCAGGGCGACACGCAACGTGACCGGGCCGCGGTAGGTCTCGCTGAAATTGCGGACCGCCCAGGTGCGTTCTTCCGCTGTCGTGCCGGGCACCTCGAATTCGACCGGCGTATCCAACAGGATGTCGGTCGTACGATAGCCCTGCCGAATGGCCTCCGCGTAGATCAGCGGCTTGAAGGCCGAGGCCGGTTGCCTGCGCATCTGCGTGGCCCGGTTCCAGGGGCTTTCCGCGAAACTGCGGCCTCCGACCAGCGCACGGACGGCTCCGCTGGAGGGCTCGATGGCCACGAGAGCGCCTTGGAGACGCAGCGGCGTCGGGTTGGCCTCCTGAGGCGGATGTCCATAGCGGGCCAGCATCGCATCGCCGGCGCCACTGAGATAGGGATACTGGTTGCGCTCTTCGATCTGCCGTAGATGATCTTCGAGGACCTGTTCGGCGACCTTCTGCAACTCGAGATCGAGCGTCGTCTCCACCGTCAACCCATCATGGTAGAGGCCGGTGACCTCATAGGTCTGCAGCAGTCGGCGCCGGATGGATTCCGTGAAATAGGAACCCTTCCGCTGCAGGTCCGCATCCTCCTTCAACAGGAGCGGGCGTTCCCGAGCTTGCGCATAAATCCGATCATCGATGGCCCCGTTGTCTCGCATGGCGCGGAGCACGAGATTGCGGCGGCGCACGCTGTTCTCCGGATGGCGCTGGGGAGAGAACAGGGCCGGATTGCCGGGGAGGCCGGCGAGCAGGGCCGCCTCCTCGAGGTCCAGTTCGTGAGCCGGCTTGCCGAAGAAGCGCTGCGAGGCGGCCTGCAACCCATAGGCGCCCTCGCCGAAGTAGATCTTGTTGAGATAAAGCTCGAGGATCTCGTCCTTGCCGAAGGCTCGCTCGATGCGCAGCGCGAGGATGGCTTCCTGGATCTTGCGGCTCCATGTGCGCCGGTGATGCAGAAAGATGTTGCGGGCCAGCTGCTGGGTGATGGTCGAAGCGCCCTGCCGGCGCTCGCCGCGCAGGAAGTCCTTGGTCGCGGCCCGGAGAATCCCGATCGGATCGAGGCCCCAGTGCTGATGGAAGCGGCGATCCTCGATGGCGATGATGGCGTCGATGAAGGAAGCCGGCACCTGTGTCAGGCGGATCGGCACGCGGGACTCGACATAGAGCTCGTCGATCAACTCGCCGTTGCGATCCAGCACGCGTGTCGCCAGACGGGGCTCCACGTCTTGCAGTCGCTCGGGCGTGGGCAGATCTTGGCCCAGAACGGCAAGGAGGCCGTAGAGGCCGGCCGTCAGCAGCAGGCTGGCCAACGCAAATGAAATCAGCAGGTTCTTCACGAACGGTATACTCCATCCGGTTCCGGAAACTGTCAAGGCACTCCCGCTCGGAGCCGCTCCCACCGGGGTCCGGGACCCGCTCCCGAGAGCGTTCCGCAGCGGCTGCGGCCGCCACAGAGGCGGGCAATATCTGTTAACTGATTGTTCTGCAGCAGGTTGCGTTCTATCGAAAAAAAGATGGGATTCACGCATTTTGCTATTGATCTTTGAGGGCGCGCCGATGTTTAATCGGTCCGCCGCTGAAAGAGGGGCCTGCGTCGGTGGGCCCCAAAAAAAACCTCTTGACGGCATTCAGGCAGGAAGGTATTGTTGGCGGCTCAGTTTGCTTTTTGCGCATGATGCGCTCAGATAGCTCTTTGACAACGGAAATGCGAAGACGTGTGAGCTCGCGTCGAAAGGATCCAGCGTCTCGGTGCTGGATCTCGTTGACGTTTCAATAGGTCAATGAAACTCTCCTGCTCTGCAGGAGGGTCTCCGAGGTTTTCAATAACCACGGAGGGTTTGATCCTGGCTCAGAACGAACGTTGGCGGCGTGGATTAGGCATGCAAGTCGAACGAGAACGCCACCTTCGGGTGGTTAGTACAGTGGCGAACGGGTGAGTAACACGTGGGAAACCTGCCCTCGAGTTGGGAATAACATTCCTAACGGAGTGCTAATACCGAATAATACGGCCGAATCGCATGGTTTGGCCGTCAAAGCTGGCCTCTACTTGTAAGCTAGCGCTTGAGGATGGTCCCGCGTCCCATTAGCTTGTTGGTGAGGTAACGGCTCACCAAGGCTCCGATGGGTAGCTGGTCTGAGAGGATGGTCAGCCACACTGGGACTGAGATACGGCCCAGACTCCTACGGGAGGCAGCAGTCGAGAGGCTTCGTCAATGGGGGCAACCCTGAACGAGCGACGCCGCGTGAGCGATGAAGGTCGTAAGATCGTAAAGCTCTGTTAGTGGGGAAGAAACTCCATGATGCTAATACCATCACGGATTGACGTTACCCACAAAGAAAGCTCCGGCTAACTCCGTGCCAGCAGCCGCGGTAACACGGGGGGAGCAAACGTTGTTCGGAATTACTGGGCGTAAAGGGCGCGTAGGCGGCTTGGTCAGTGAAACGTGAAAGCCCCTGGCTCAACCAGGGAATGTCGTTTCATACTGCCAAGCTTGAGGACGGGAGAGGAGAGGGGAATTCCCGGTGTAGCGGTGAAATGCACTGATATCGGGAGGAACACCAGTGGCGAAGGCGCCTCTCTGGCCCGTTCCTGACGCTCAGGCGCGAAAGCAGGGGGAGCAAACAGGATTAGATACCCTGGTAGTCCCTGCCGTAAACGGTGAACACTAGGTGTGGGGGGCATCGACCCCTTCCGTGCCGCAGCTAACGCATTAAGTGTTCCGCCTGGGGAGTACGACCGCAAGGTTGAAACTCAAAGGAATCGACGGGGCCCCGCACAAGCGGTGGAGCATGTGGTTT
>CAYQJL010000264.1:0-4807 GCA_964417675.1 uncultured bacterium
TTCTATCCGCCGTGGGTCGTACGAACGACGGTGGGGAACTGACAGAAACTCGTCCCAGATGCAGGCAATGGACCCTGTCCGTAGTGACCGCTGCGGCAATGGCGTTGCCCAGGGACCCCGGGGTCCCGACTTAAGATAGTGTTTTCAATGTCTTACAGACTTCAACCGTGACGAAGTGGGAGCCTCACACACGCCCAGTCGACCGGAGGAGGGAAGCTGGCAGTCGGCCAAGGAGAACGGAGGCTGGCGACCGGCCTGGGAGAACAGAGGCTGGCGACCGGCCAGGGAGAACGGAGGCTGGCGACCGGCCAAGGAGAGCGGAGGCTGACGACCGGCCAGGGAGAACGGAGGTTGACGACCGGCCAAGGAGAACGGAGGCTGACGACCGGCCAGGGAGAACGGAGGCTGGCGACCGGCCGTGAACAGCTGATGCCGCCCGGCCGCCACGGCGCATGCAGGCCGGCAACGGCACTTCACCCACGGCACCTCAGCGGCACCTCAGCGGCACCTCACCCACGGCTGCGGAGAACACAGGCCGGGTCGCTTGCCACGCGGCCACGTGGCCCAACGGCCTAGCGGCCTATGGGAGGCGAATCGTTTCATCCGTGGCGGGGTCGCCCGAACGGGCGGGGGCAAACTACGTCGTCAGATCGCAACCCGCGCTCGTTGGCGGCCGCCGGATCGAGCGGCCCCGACTCCAGGCCCAGAACCGGCCCGGCGCGCGCGCGATCCAACCCAGGACATCCTCGGCCAACGTGGCGGTGGTCGGCAGGAGCACCGCGGTCAGGAAGGTCGAAACCAGGAGGCCGCCCATCAGCACCAGGGCCATCGAGTAGTAGTAGATCCCCGCCAGAGCCGGCTTCTGGACCACGATCGGCACCAGGCCGACCAGCGTCGTGATGGCCGTCATCAGGATCGGCCGCATCCGCTCGCGTCCGCCCCGCAGCATGGCCTCATGGCGGGGCATGCCTCTGCGGCGATATTGATTGATATGCTCGAGCATGACGATGCCGTTGTTGACCACCACGCCGATCAGCAACAGCAACCCGATGGCGGCCGGCTGATCGAAATCGACCCCGGTCGCATACAGTGTCCACACGGCGCCGGCCAGGGCGAACGGCAGGGCCACCATCAGTCCCACCGCCTGCCGGACCGACTCGAACAGGCTCGCCATGACGACGAAGATGAGCAGCAGCGCCAGAAGCAGGTTGGTCAGAAACTCCCGGGACTGCTCCTTGTGCCGCTGCTCCCAGCGGCCGAAGCTCCACTCGTAGCCCAACGGAAACGCGATGTCGCTCAGGGCCCGCGCAACGAGCGGGATGTAGTCCTCCCGGGTGCCATCCTGATAACTGGCCCCCACGCGGACCGTGGCCTTGCGGTTCTCGCGCTGAATCCCCTCCGGCCCGGTCACGGTGCGGAAATCGGCCATCGACGCCAGCGGGATTCTCTCGCCGGTCTCGGTCCGGATCGGCAGGTTCCGCAACTGAGAAAGGCTCTCCCGCTGCTGTTCATCGAGCGTGATCCGCATCTCGCGCTCCCCGTCGGGCGTGCGGAATCGTTGCAGGCGCCGGCCGCGATAGGTGAGCGAGATCACCTCGGCCGGCTGGGTCAGGCGTACGCCGTAGCGACTCGCCAGGTCCCGATCGAGGTCCACGTAGAGCTCCTGGTTGCCTCCCTCGCTGCTCACCCACACATCCGCGAGTCCGGGGATCTGCTCGATGCGGATGCGGGCCTGCTCGGCCAGTTCGGCCAACAGGTCCGAGTCCTCGCCCGTGATCTCGAAACCGACGCGGCGCCCGCCACCGCGATGGCCGAAGCCCTGCTGAGGATCCTCGACGCTCAGGCGCACCCCGGGCAGATCCGGAATCAGCTCCCGGATGCGGGCCCGCGTCTCGGCCATCGCCTTCTCATGGGCATAGCCCTCTTCCATGTAGATCCGCGTCATGCTCCAGTGGTCGCTCCAGAAGCTGTAGATCGCCTTGGCGTGCAGCGCTTCCTTGTGGGGCAGCAGGACCTGCTCGACCCGGTCGATGATCTTCTCGGTGCGCTCCAGGTTCAGCTCCTCACTGAAGCGATACCGAACCTGTACAAACGCCTCCGCCTGCGAGAAGTCGAAGTTCTTCTCGATTCGCTGGAAGGGATAGAGCGCCGATCCGATCACGACCAGCCCCACGACCGGCGTCATCCAGCGCCGCCGCAGATTCAGGCGCAGCAGCCTCAGGTAGTGCGCCTCGAGCCAGAGGAGCCAGCGCTCTTTGGGCAGCGGCCGGACCTTGATGAATCGCGAGGTCGCCAGTGGAATCAGGGTCTGGCTGATGAAGAACGAGGCCAGCAGCGCAAGACAGACGGTGACGCCCAACTCCTTCAAGTAGATGTTCATCTCGCTGGGCTTGTTGAAGATCACCGGGATGAAGACGATCACCGATGTCAGGGTGGCCGCCATCACCGCGGTGGTCACCTCACGGGATCCGACCCACGCGGCGCGCTTGCGCGACAGGCCTTCCTGCTGGTGGCGGAAGATGTTCTCCATCACCACGACGGCATTGTCCACCAGCATGCCGATCCCCACGATCAGCCCCAACAGGGTCAGCGTGTTGAGCGACTTGCCCTGGGCCCAGATGATCCCGCACGCAACGATCAACGAGAAGGGGATGCAGAGCACCGATACGGCCGTCATGCTGAAGCGCCGCAGGAATCCGAAGAGCACCGCGCCGGCCAGAATGGCGCCGAAGATGCCTGTGAACGTGAGCTCGCGCAGCGTCTTGCGGATTTCGTCGCCCTGATTGAACCATATGAGGAAATTGACCCCTTCCAGTTCGGGATCATGCTCCATGGCCGCAACGCGCGCCTTGACCTCATCGCAGACGACGACGGCATTGGCCCCGGACTCTTTGCTGACCGTCACCCCCACGGCGAACTTGCCATCCAGATGCCGGCCGTACTCGAGCGCCGGCTCCTCATAGACGACATCGGCCACGTCCCGCAGGCGCAGTCCATCCTCGCGCAGCGGGAGGTCGCCGATCTCCTCGAGGGAGCCGAAGGTCCCCACCGTACGCACCGTGTAACGGCGATCCCCGTCGGTCAACCGGCCGAGGCTCTGGTCGAAGTTCACACCCCGCAAGACGGCCGTGACATCCCGGATGTCGATCTGATGGGCTTCGAGATTGGCCACGTGCAGATCGATGCGCACTTCTTTCGGATTGATGCCGTCGAGCCGCACCTGGGCCACTCCCGGGATGCGCTCGAGCGGCTTGATCACCTTGCGATCCAGCACATCGTAGCTCTCGCTCAGGTCGCGGTTCGAGGAGAGCCGGCCCTCGAGAATCGGTTGCTCCGCTTCCCGTGCGTCCCAACTGGAGCTGACCTGGATATCGCCGATGTCGTCGGGCAGATCGCGGCGGATACGGTCGATCTTCTCGCGCACCTCCGCCCGGGCCAGATGCATCTTGTGGCCCCAGTCGAAGCGCAGGTTGACCATCCCGCCGTCCTGATTGCAGCGGGCCCACATCTCGGTGACACCCTTGACCGATCCGAGGGCTTCCTCCAGCGGCCGGACGATCATGCGCTCGACCTGCTCGGGGGTGGCATTGTCGTACGGCACGCGCACGAACAGACGCGGTTCTTCCACCTCCGGCAGAAATCCCAGGGGCAGGCGAAAGAGCGCCACCACCCCCAACAGGACGATGCTGGTCAGAATCATCAACATCGCGATCGGCCGGCGGATGGCGAGTTCGGGCAACGTCATGCGGGCGGCTCCCCTGCCGGCCCTTCTGACCTCTCGAGCGGATCCTCGAGCCGATCCTCGGGCGAGATCCGTGACGGCACCAGGCGGTAGAGCGCCGGGATCACGACCAGGGTCAAGAGCGTGCTGAGCGCCAGCCCGAAGGAGACGGTGATCGCCAACGGGGAGCGCAGTTCGGCCCCCTCGCCCAGCGCCAGCGCCATCGGCAGCAGTCCCAGCACGGTGGTCAGGGTCGTCATCAGGATCGGCCGCAGGCGCACGTGGCAGGCATGGCGGATGGCAGCGCGCTTCTCCTCGCCGGCGCGCCGCAACTGATTGATCTTGTCGATCAGCACGATGGCGTTGTTGACCACGATGCCGACCAGCATGACCACCCCGATCAGGACGATGACATTGATCTGCGTGCCCGTGATGAGCAAGCCGGCCACGACGCCCACCAGGGCCAACGGGATCGCGATCAGCACGATCAGCGGGTGCAGCAGCGATTCGAAGGTCGCCGCCATGACCAGGTAGACCAGGAAGACCGCCAGCGCCAGGGCGAACTTCAGGCTGTCGAAGGAGACCTTCATCTCCTGATTCTGTCCCCCCAGTTCCACGGTCACGCCCGAGAGCACGCCGGAGTTCTCGAGAATCGCCTCGATATCCGCGACGACCGCCCCCAGGCTGCGTCCCTGCAGGTTGCCCGTGATCACAGCCGCCCGCTGCTGCTGGATGCGGTGAATCTCGGCCGGTCCGCGATC
This sequence comes from uncultured bacterium, assembly GCA_964417675.1. Classification (GTDB taxonomy): domain Bacteria; phylum Eisenbacteria; class RBG-16-71-46; order CAIMUX01; family WJJG01; genus CAYQJL01. The sequence goes on from CAYQJL010000264.1 coordinate 4,483, forward strand.
AATCTGTACATCGGCCACGGTGAACAGGCGCAGCGGCTGGCCCTGCGGCCCGGGAATCAGTAGGTTGCGAATGTCATCCAGCGAGGCGCGATCCGCTTCCCGGTTTCGGATGCGCACGTCGATCTGCCGGTCATCCTCCCTGAGGCGTGTGGGCACCACACCCTGAAGCCGGCCCTGAAGCGTCTCGGACAGGGTGCGCATGTCGAGACCGAGGGAGGCCAGGCGCGTGCGGTCGAAGCGCACCTGCAGCTCCGGGTTGCCCTCCTCGAGGGATGACCGCAGATCCACCAGGCCGGGCACCTGGTGTAGCTCGACCTCGAGCAGC
>CAYQJL010000265.1:0-13412 GCA_964417675.1 uncultured bacterium
AGTCCGTGCCCCGGGGCACGATAGATGAGACAAAGTCTCAAACATGGCGGTCATGGACAGGGATGTACAGCCTGCACGTCGCGCGAGTTTCCGTCTAGAAACGCACTGAGCATGGGAAGGTCCGCACGGGAAACCCCGCCGGCGGATAGGGCGCGGCCCCCGCCTCCGGCCGGCCCCTTCATCACCAGCCGATCAGGCGGGCGGATCCCAGCGTAGGAGGGGCCGGCCCGCCGGGCGGCCGATGCGCTCGGCCACCCACGGATCCTTGACCACCGCCATACGGTAGACTGGAACGGAAAACCGCGTGTCCCAGTTGGTTTCCACACCCCGGCCCTGCCCATCGATCAGCAGCCATGCGGCATCCTCGGCCACGGCGCATAGCGGCGCCCCCACATGGCGCAGATCGATGCCCGGGCTTCCGGTTCCGCTGGCCAGCAGGCGCAGCCGGCCGGCGCGGATCGCCTGCCGCGCCGCGCTCGCCGGCGCCTGGGCAAGCTGATCGAGCAGCGTGCAGGCCTCCTGGTAGGTGATGTCGCTGGAGGCCGGATGCGTGTTGGCGACCACCCACACCTCCCAGCGGCGGGCCAGGTAGAGCGCCACGGGGAGGATTCCAAGCAGGAAGTCGGGGCCGGCATTGTCCGCCAGCAGCAGCACGCGCCCCTGTGCCGGCAGCCCAACCTCCCGCGGGCAGGGCATCCAGGGCTCGATCGCTTCCGCCGGCTGCCCGCTCAGCCAGTCGATGACCTCCTCGCGGAACTCGGCGGCGGAGGCGATCGGATCGAGGTGTCCATCACGAAACGCCTCCTGGGTCGCCTGGGAACCAAGATCGAACAGATTGCCCGCCAAGAGGCGCGTCAGGAGCAGCGCAAGATGATCCCTTCGATTCCCGTTCGCCGCGCCCCCCGCGGCCCAGGCCTCTTCCAGCAGCTCCATCGCCATCGGAAGGTACTGCTGCGCCTGTCGGCGCTTCGTGTGAAAGTACGGATCGTAGAGGCCGTGGCACCGCAGCAGCTGCTCCCGAATCTGGGTCACGGCATGCACCGTGGACACATCATCGGCCCCGCCCGCGGCCAGATCATCAAGCAATCCTTCGAAGATGCCGACCACCCGCTCGGCCCGGGCGAGTTGGTCCACCAGGCCGTCGGCCCGCACCAGCTCGAGCAGATAGGCCGCATTCTTCCTCAGAATCCCCACCCAGTGGGTGCGGGCCTCTGCATCCCGGCGCAGATCCCACAAGCCCGGCCGTACCGGGAATCGTTCGCACAGAGGAAAGGGCAATCCCCCGCAGACGGGTTGGTAGTCACGCCAGCCGGCCGCCGGCATCCCTCCGTTCTCGGTCATATCGCATGGCCTCCACCAACCCGGCCGCCCCGCGGCGGGGAGAGAAGCGGGTGTTGACCGCCGGCCGGCCAGTACCTAGCCTGCTGGCGCTGCTCCGGCTGCAGGGCACAACAGATCCGCCGCGGCCGGGAAATGACCCGATGAAAGGAGGCCCGTGTGCCACACCTTCAGATCCTCCAGGCTCCGGCCATCAGGGATCTGGCCCGGCAACTCACCCCCTTCGCCGAGCCGCGTCCCGGCGGGGTGCTCAAACTGCTCGATGTCTATGTGAATCCCGCCGCGCGCCACATGCTGCTCGAGGTGGTGGTGGTCGAAGCACACCTGCGGCAGAACTTCTTCCTGTTGGTTCGCGAGGAGGAAACGATGCTCCTGATCCGCTGCCACCCGATTCTGCCGGTTCAGAAGACCGACGGCGTCAAAGAGATGATCGTCGCCGTCGGGCGGCGCATTGTGGAACTGGCCCCCGCCGCGCGCATCGGCAACACGAACCTCGCCGCCCACCTGCCGCCCGAATGGCGCCCCTCCGCCCCGGGAACAGCCCGGGCTTAGGACCTACTTGTCAGTCGGCGGTGGCGCCGCGGAGAGACCGCCCAACACCTTCTGAAAAGGCTTGAAGAGGTCGATCGGCACCGGGAAGATGGTCGTCGAATTGTTCTCCGCCGCCACATCGACCAGGGTCTGCAAGTAGCGCAGCTGGATCGCCACCGGATACTCACCGATGATGGCCGCCGCCTGTGACAGCTTCTGCGAGGCCTGGAACTCGCCCTCGGCCGCGATGATCTTCGCCCGCCGCTCCCGTTCGGCCTCCGCCTGGCGGGCCATGGCGCGCTTCATCTCGAGCGGCAGGTCGACATCCTTGACCTCGACGGCCGCGACCTTGATGCCCCACGGATCGGTCTGCTGATCGATGATCGACTGCAGCTCGGTATTGATCTTATCGCGCTCGCTGAGGAGCTCGTCGAGCTCGGCCTGGCCCACGACACTGCGCAAGGTGGTCTGGGAGAGCTGCGAGGTGGCATACAGGAAATTCTCGACCTCGATCACCGAGCGGGCCGGATCCATCACCCGGAAATAGATGACCGCGTTGACCTTCACCGACACATTGTCACGCGTGATCACATCCTGGGGCGGGACGTCCATCACCACGGTTCGCAGGCTCACCTTCACCATCCGGTCGAGCAACGGAATCAGGAGAATCAGACCCGGCCCCTTGACACCCACCATGCGGCCCAGTCGGAAGATCACCGCCCGCTCGTACTCCCGGAGCACACGGATGGCATTGAAGAGGATCATGAGAACTACGACCAAGAGAAACAGCGCGGCATACATTCGATCCACCTCCCTGTATGTTCTCCGTACCTCGTCCGGCAGCACGCGGACGCGAGTCAGCTAGCCGTTGGCCAGCGGCTCCACCTCGAGAAGCATCCCGTCAACGCGCACGATCCGCACGCTGGCACCCACCTCAATCGTTGCGCCCGCCCGGGCATTCCACAGCTCGCCGTGCACATAGACCTTGCCCCGCGGAGCGAGGCGCACCCGCACTTCGCCGATCTTGCCGACCAGGCCCTCGCGGCCGGTCACCCGCTGGATCGCCTGCGATCGCACGGCCAACCAGATCGCGCCCAGGAACAGGCTTCCCACGATGACCACGGTCGGAATCAACACGTCCATGTCGAGCCGCACCCCCGTTCCATTCGTTTCGAACAACATCAGCGATCCGAACACGAGCGCCGCGACGCCGCCGATCGAAAGCGCACCATAGCTGGTTACCTTGATCTCCAGAATGAAGAGAACAATGGCCAGCCCAATCAGGGCAATCCCCGCCGCCCGCACCGGCAGCATCTGAAGCGCGAAGAAGGCCAGGAGGAGACAAACGGCGCCGACAATACCCGGAAAGAAGGTGCCCGGATGCGAGAGCTCGAAGAATATGCCCAATCCGCCCAAGAGCAGCAGGATGTAGGCGATGTTCGGGTTGGCGATCATGCCCAATATCCGATCGCGCAGATTCATCTCCCTCACCCGGATGGATGCCCCGGCCAGTTCGAGACGATGGGAGACCCCGTGAACAAGGGCCACGCGCCCATCCACTCCATCCAGCAGATCCTCGGGGGATGCCGCGATCAGGTCGATCAATCCCCGATCGAGAGCCTCCCCGGCGGTGATCGACGAGCTCTCCCGAACAGCCTGCTCGATCCAGTCCGGATCACGCCCGCGGTTCGACGCCAGGGAGCGGCCGTAGGCGACCGCGTCATTGGTGACCTTGGCTATCATGGTGCTGTCGGGTTCCTGCCCGCCCCCCATGACCCCGCCGCCGATCGATACGGGGTGGGCCGCCCCCATGTTGGTTCCGGGCGCCATCGCGGCGACATGCGCGGCCATCATGATGAACACGCCGGCCGAGGCGGCTCGCGCGCCCGCCGGCGAGACGTATAGGATCACTGGCAGCGGCGCACCCAGAATGGCTTGGACGATCTGGCGCATGGAGGAATCGAGGCCACCCGGGGTGTCCAGCTCGATGACCAGCGCGCCCAGGCGCTCGTCGGCCGCCCACCGAATGGAGCGCTCCAGAAAGGAGGCCGTCGCCGGATGGATGGCATCGGCGACCGTCACCCACCCGACCGCTCCCCGCGCGGACAGGGTCGCGGACGGGACCGCCGCCGGCGAGGTCGCGCTTGGCTCCGGCGGGAGAGCCTCCTCGACCGGCAGCCCGGCGGCTTCCTGCGCGAGAGCCGGACGCACACCCGCCCACCCCGAAGCCAGGATCAGAAGCAAGACCGGGACCAGGCGCCACAGCGGCTCCGGCGGCATGAGCCGGAGCAGACCCGTGAACGGAGGCCGGCCCGGCAAGCCGCCCGCGCGCCGGCCGGGCCCGCCGCGCGGAGGCGTCCTGGGCGGGCGCGCCGGGGCACGGGCATCAACAGGCCGGGGATTGGACTGGATCGGCATACCGCCCTCCCTGGTTGGGTGCCCGCAAACGCGATCATCGGCCGCCGCTCGGCGAATGGTTGGATCCTAGCGTCTTTTTCGATCCGCGGAAAGCCCTAGGATATCCGCGGCGATCGTGCTGGCCATCTTGGGATTCTCCTTCAGGCGCCGGGTCGAATAGGCGTACCAGTCGCGGCCGAAGGGCACGTAGACCCGCATGCGGTGACCCTCTTCTACAATGACCTGCCGCAGATTCTCAGCCACGCCGAGCAGCATCTGGAACTCGTAGGCTTCCTTGGGCAGAGCCAGCTCACGGATGATGCGCAGGCTCTCGAAGACGAGCAGCTCGTCGTGGGTGGCGATGCCCACATAGCAGCCCCCCGCGAGCAGCTCGCGCAGGATCAGCACGAAATTGCGCTGGATGATCTCACGATCCCGCCAGGAGATCCGGTACGGTTCGATATAGATCCCCTTGCAGAGCCGGACGTTGGTCTTCTGTTCAATGAGCCCGCGCGTATCGCCGAGGCTGCGTCGCAGGCATGATTGCAATACGACCCCGGTGTTCTCGTACTCGGCCCGGATGCGGCGGTACACCTCGAGGGTGTCATCGGTGGTCGAAGAATCCTCCATGTCGATGCGAACGAAATTGCCGTGGGCGTGGGCGGCCGCGACGATGGCCTGAATGTTCTCGCGCGCGAATTCCAGATCGAAGGTGAGGCCCATGGCCGTCGGCTTCAGCGAAACGTTGCCAGCAATGCCCGATCCGGCCAGCGCCTCGACCAGCCGAAGATAGGCGTCGCGCGCTTCGAGGGCCTCTTCCCGGCGAACGATCGACTCGCCGAGCACATCCAGGGTGACCAGGCAACCCTGGCGGTTCAGATCCCGCGCCGTCTCCAACGCCTCCTCGAGGGATACGCCGGCGATGTAGCGTCGGGAGAAGAAGCCCACCACCGGCCTGGGCACGATGGGCATCATACCCACGACGAGCCTATCGAACACACTCATGACACCCTCCGCACGCCTTGGGCAGGCGACAGGCAGTTGCGCCGAGAGGTTCTCCGCGGAGAACCGGGGTTCGGATCCCGCGCCCGGGGCGGATGGAACCCACCAAGCAGCGCCATGGGAACACCGCCGGAAACGCGATCAAAGACCATAACGTTCCGGGAACGCAAAAGTAAAGCCATGTCGATCTTATGGTGTGAATGCGATTGTGCGCAGCCGCCTCGACGCGGATCCGTCGGCTTGCCTCTGCGCGGGGGAACGAACTAGACTGTTTCCGGCCGCGCTGCGCATCTCGGCGTGGCGCCCGGCACCCCCGTCGGCGGCCCGTCCCGGGAGCGTTGCAAGGGCCGCCAGCGACGGAAAGGCCGCCAGCGGATCCGTCTACTCTGCTGGACGGCCCGGCCGCCGCCCGCCGGGCGGGCGGCCACCCGGCGGGCGGCGGCCCTCTGGAAAGCGGCGCAACCCCGGGGCCTCTCGGGCGGTACTGAATCCGGGATTGGAGCGCAGTCGCGCAGGCAGGAGGAGGTCATGGTGAGTCCCTGGAAACGGGCCGGCGCAGTCGCGGCCGCCCTGGCGTGGATCGCGGGCATGGCCGGGCCGCCGGTTCGCGCGACACATGACCGGTGGCCACCGCAATGGGCCGACTATGTGCTGTCTCTGCCGGCGGAGCGCACGCCCGCCGGGGCGTTGCCGAGCGAGGCCCCATCGGGCGGCGCCCGCCTACCGTCGGCAGCCCCTCTCCACGGCTCGCCGGGTGCCGCGATCGGGGCCATCTTCGGACTGGGCCTCGATCGAAGCGGCGCGCCCGCCACCCTGCGCGCCACCGGCCGGCTCGAACTGACCGCCCCCCCCGAACGCTTCGCCGCCGACTATCTCACCGGCGCCGGCCTGCAGCTGGCGGGACCGCGTGGCGGGTTCGCAGCTCTCGACGACCGCCGGGCGGGGACCCTACGGCACATTCTCTACCACCAGACCCATGACGGATTGCCCGTCCTGGGAACTCGAATCCAGTTCACCTTTGGCGGCCATGCCCTTCTGCATGTCAATGCACGTCTGGCCGACGGGATCGATCTGCCGGACACCCGCGCGCGCCAGGCCAGCGCCGCGGCCCGGCAGGCCGCCCTGGCGGGCCTGCCTCCCGCGCGGGAGACCCATTGGACGACCGAAGAGCTGGCCATCCTGCCGCGTTCGCTCTCCGGGTTGGCCGAGGACCGGCTGGTGTGGCGATTGCGTTGTGTATCACCGGATCGCTTGTCGGCCTGGCAGATGTTGGTCGATGCACACTGCGGCACGCTCCTGGAGCGGCGCCCGCTGGTGAGCACGGCCGCCATGACCCGGGTGGCCGGCCGGGTGGAGGCCGATCTGATCCATCCCAGTCCCTGGGGCGCTGAGATCCGGGTTCCGCTGGCGCACACGACCGTACGGGCCCTCGACGCCGAGCAGATCGTGGCGGTCGGCACCACCCGCGCGGATGGCTCGTTCGATCTCGGAGACCCCGGCATCGATGACCTGACCCTCGAGTACTCGCTCGCCGGCCCCTATGCCAGCGTGCACGATGGCGAGCTGGACCGTCCGTCACCCCGCTGGGCGGTCGAGCGTCCGGGGCTGCCGGCGGCGTTCACATGGAACCGGACCCACGCATCCGAGGCAGCCCGCGGAGCATTCCACCATATCAATCGCGCGCATGCCCGGCTCAAGCAGATCGATCCCGGCTTCGACGCTCTGGATCGGATCGTGCCGGCCCTGGTCAACGATTCGACCGCCTCCTGCAACGCCATGGCGTACCTGATCCCGGAGGCGCCGTTCTTGCGCTTCCTGATTGGGGGCAGCCTGTGCGCCAACGCGGGCGAGATCGCCGACGTCATCTACCACGAGTACGCCCACCTGATCACGATGTATGCCTACCTTCCCGAGGATGGCCCCCCGGACTTCCACGAATCGTTTTCCGACTATTTCGCCGCCTCGCTGGTCGACACCTGCCTGGTCGGGCGTGACTTCTTCGGCGAGGGATCCCATCTGCGCAGCCTCTCGAACGAGATGACCTGGCCGGTCACCGATCCGCGCTGCGCGGGCGATCCGCATTGCGTCGGCATGATCCTGGGAGGGGCGCTGTGGGATATCCGCGCGGGCCTGATCGATGCCTACGGCGACCGGCAGATCGGCGTGGCCGCGGCCGACCGGCTCTATCACTTCATGCGCGCGGGACGCCCCTTCGATTATCAGGATTGCCTGATTCATCTGCTGCTGGTGGATGACGATGACGGCGATCTCGCCAACGGAACCCCGCACCTGGCCCTCATCGCGGAGGCGTTCGAGCGGCGCAATCTGGGCATCCATGATGTGCAGTTCGTACACCTCCCGCCGCCGGACACCGAATCGACCGGCACACCGATCGAGATCGAGCTGAGGGTCAGCGCCATCCATCCGCTTCGCCAGGGCTCGGTGCAGATCGGGTATCGCACCAACGGCGGGCGCTACGTGATCGAGCCGCTGGACGAGGCGGCTCCCTACCTCTACCGCTACGCGATCCCCGGTCAGCCCGAGGGCACGCATGTCGACTACTACTTCATGGCATCTGACGAGGCCGGCCACGCCGGACGCTGGCCGGCCGCGGACGGAGAGACCTTCACCTTCTTCGTCGGGCGCGATGAGATTGCCCCGGTCATCACGCACCGGGAGATCGCGCATCTGACGCGCGACCAGACTCACCTCTGGCTGACCGCCACCGTGACCGACAACAGCCGGCGCCTGGCGGGCGTTCATGGCCGTGTGACGCCTCTGCGGCCAGGCGGGCCGGAGACGATCGAGCGGGCACTGCTTCCGAAATCCCCTGAACATGCGCCGGACCTCTATGAGATCGCGGTGGCCCTCGGTGACGGGCTGACCGACGCCACCGAGGTACGCTACCAGTTGTGGGCGCAGGATGCCTCGGTACGCCAGAACCGCTCCTACTACCCGTCCGCCGGCACGGAGGCCACGGCCGCGGTTGTGCGGGGACAGACCTGGGACATCGATCTGCGCCGCGATGGCCTGGTCGCCGGCGGGGACTGGCAGTTCGGCCCCCCCGATCTGGCCACCGGCGCCCCCGTGCCCGTCTCGGGAAGCGAACTGGCCGCCACCCGACTGGCCGGCGACCACGGAGAGGATCTGCTTTCCTACCTGGAACTGCCGGCCGTGGACCTGTCGTCCTGGGAGGCCGGGCTGCTGTCGTTCGATTCCTGGTATCGGACCGAAGCGCAGTACGATGGGGGCTGGGTCGAGATCAACACCCAGGGCGCAGACGAGTGGATCGCCCTGGTTCCCCCGGGAGGCTATCCGGGCGCCATTCGCTGGGGCAGCTCATGGCGCGCCTGTTTCCATGGTCGCGGCGACCGGTGGGACACTGTGCAGATCCCGCTGGATCGCTTTCTGGGCGAACCGGAGGTCCGGTTCCGCTTCGCCTTCTACAGCGATGCATTGGTCACCGAGCTCGGGTGGTACCTCGATGATATCCGCGTGCTGGAAACCCAGCTGCTGGCGCCGCCCCCCATCCTGTATGCATCGCAAGGGGAAGACGGGCAGGTCTCCCTGCGCTGGACCAAGCCGGAGGGGATCGACACGGCGCGGCCGGGCTTTCTGGGATACAATCTGTACCGTGGTCGGATGCCCGGGGATCCGGGAAGCGAGCCGATCCACTCGGCCCCCCATGCTGAGCTGCACTGGATCGACAGCGACGTCGTCAACGGCGAGCGCTACAGCTATGCCGTCACCGCCGTCTACACGAGCGGCGAGAGCCAGCCCTCAGCGGTGGCCGAGGGATACCCGTATGCGGCCGCCATCGACATGGCCACCACGCTCGAGCTGGATCTGGCCCGGGTCGCGGCCGCCGACACCACCCTGGCCATACGCAATGCCGGCAGCGGCGATCTGCGCCTGGGGTTCTATCTGGCCGATGCTGACACCGAATGGGAGCATGTGCTTCCCACCTACCCACTCGACGGCCAGGCCGGACCCGACTTCCTCACCCTCTACGAAGACCCGGCCGAGGGGGTCTCTCCCGACATGGCCGACCTGCAGGTGCTCGGCATCAACGGGCGCCTGCGATTGCGGATCGGGCTGCACGGCCCACTTCCCAACCCGGAGCAGGACGTCTATTTCCAGGTCTATCTCGACACGGACCAGGATCGATCGACCGGCTATCCGGCCATGAACGCCGGGGCCGAGTACCTGCTCTTGGTCGGTGCGCCCATCTTCGAGTATTCGGGTGGGGGCAGCCTCGCGCTGCTGGTCGACGAGAACATGCAGGTGATCGGCCCGCCCGCCAACCTCGTGTTGCGGGAGGGGCTCGACTCGCTCGAGATCGCGGTGGCGTTGAGCCACATCGGCTCCCCGCAGGCCGTGGGCATCAACGTGCAGATGTATACCGCCGGCGGCCCCCAGAGCGCGGCCCCAGGGACCACGACCCGATCCACGGATCCAGTCCTGCGCCTCTTGCATCCGGTGCCCGATTCCAAAACGCCGCCGGCAGGATCACATGGCAACGCCCCGCGCCGAGCCCGGGAATGGATCCGCGCCGACGCGCTGCCGGATGCCTGCTCGATCGACTGGCTGATCCTGGACATGGCGACCGGCGCGGCGACACCCGCGGCCCCCTTCTCCCTTCCGCTGGCCTTCGAGCTTGGCGGCCTTCCGGAGGGACAGCACCGGGCGCGCCTCTTCGTGCGCAGCAATGACCGGGAGCATCCGCTGGTCACCGTCGATGTCCATCTGGCCCTGTCGGAATCGCTGCGCCCCCAACTGAGCTACTGGAGCACGAGCTCGCAGGAGGATGGCCTGCTGCTCGAGTGGGCGCCGGCTGACGGGCAGCGCTACCAGGGCTTCTATCTCCGTCGCTGGACCGGATCCCTGGAGGATGAGGCCGAGGCGGTCACGCTCGGCGGCGGGCTGCTCAGCGCCCCGGCGGATTCCAGCTACCGCTACCTCGACCGGTCGGTCACCAGCGGGCGGGCGGCCTACTATCGACTGCTGGGGCTGACGGCGGGCGGCCAGGAGGAACCGATCGATCCGCCGGCCTACCGGCTCTACGCTCCTCAGACGCCCTCCCGCTTGATCCTGCAGGCGCCCTGGCCCAATCCCTTCCGGACGGAAGCATCGCTTCGGATCCACGCTCCGCGGGCCGGGTGGGATCTACAGATCATGGATGTCACCGGCCGGATCGTGCGACGACTGGTCGAATCCGGCCGTGGCGCGGCCGGCGTGCAGGTCGTCGGCTGGGATGGACGCCTCGATTCGGGATCTCCTGCCCCCCAGGGGGTGTACTATGCGGTGGTACGCGGCGGAGGCCGGCAGATCAGCCGTCCTATGGTGATGATACGGTAGCTGTCTTGCGCATCGCGTGGACGCGGTACGACACACTCGTCCAAGGGGCGCCAGATCTGTGTCCTTGAGGAGGTTCACATGCATCGATTCGAAGCTTGCTCCCGCGGTCGGTCATGGGTGGCCCTGGCGGTCGCTTCGACCATTCTGGCCGTACTGCTGTGGCCCGGCCTGCCGACGGGCGGACGTCCGGGACAGGCAGAGGCCGGCGCACAGGAAGCCGGAAAGCCCGGCAAGATCGTCCTGACCTATGGCGTCGCCGGCGTGCTGACCGAGGACGGCACACTCTGGCAGTATCGGCCCGACCAGGACACATGGCTCACGATCGATGCGGCATTCCGCGGCGAGGGTCGTGATACGAACGTCCTGCCGCTTCCGGTGCCGGTCGATCGCATCGCCCAGATGGCCAGCTTCGGCTTCATCGTCACCACGTCGGGGGAGTCCTATTTCTATGACCTGAACAGCGATACGTGGAAGAAGCTTCCCGCGCCGGGGACCCGGTGAAGCGGGCCGCACCAAATGTGCTACCTTGTGGGAACCGGCATGCCGAGATAGACTGTTAAGTATCGAGGGGCACGAGAGTTCGTGGGGCCGAGTCCGAGCGGGAAGAGCGGCCCCGGCCGGCCTCCCGCACACGGGAAGGGGATGTGCCATGAAACGAAGCCATTTGATTCCACTGGCAGCGCTCCTGGGACTGCTGCTGGCAAACCTGGCGGTTGGCGCCGCGCCGGCCCAGGCGCTGAATCTGGATGACATCATCCGGCTCAAGCTCGCCGGTATCGGTGAGGATACGATTCTGAAGCTCGTGGAGGTGGAGCAATCGGCCTTCTTCCTGAGTGTCCAGGACATGATCGATCTGAAGGACGCCGGGGCCAGTGACTGGCTCATCCGCGAACTGATGGACACGCCTGGGCGGTTCGGAGAGACCCGCCGCAGCCCGGCGGCCGGGGATGTCGACTACGATCTCCTGATCCGCCATGAGTACGAACCGTTCGATTCGGATGACTACACGGTCGTCTTCGCCCACTACTACTACGATCCTTTCGCCTACAATTGGTACTGGTGGCCGCGGGCCTACATCTACTATTCGCCCTTCTGGTGGTCTCATTCCGGGTTCTATTACGCCGGCCATTGGTGCCGGGACTGGTGGGATCCCTGGGGACCGTGCACCTGGCATTGTGACTGGCACTATGGCTACACTCATTACTATGGTCCGAGCCGCACGCGCTCGACCCACCGGCGGACGTGGAACCGCGGCGCGGGAGCCGCCATGGTTCGCCTGGATCGGGAACGTTCGATGTGGGCGCGCGCCGGCATCGAAGCCCCGCGGACAGCACGGACCCGGACAGTCAGCCAGACCCATCTTCGGGACCCGCGCGCGGCAGACACGCGCACGCGTGACACGACTGCCGGAAGCCGTAGCCGCTATGACGGCGACGCCGGCAGCCGGACGAGCGCCCGGGGCGGCGCCGCCTCCACGGCGCGGTCGACCTACCGCTCCGGCTACCGCGACGACGGATCGCGGCGCGCCACGTCCTCCCGCGGGAGCATCGGCCGCAGCCCCACGACGTCACGGGATCGCGCAACCGCACCGCGCTCCAGCCAATCCGGTGGCGGCAGCTCCCGCAGTTCGGGGGCACGCTCCGGCTCGAACAGCGAGTTGAAGCAGGACCGAGGCAGTTCCAGCAGCTCGCCCCCCAGCACCCGCGGGAGCAGCGGACGTACCGTGGGCAAGAGCAAGGACTCCGGGTCCAGTCGCTCGAGCACCGGCCGGAGCACCGGTTCCGGCCGGACCGCGGCGCGCGGTTCCGATGCGGCCGGGTCGAGCTCATCCAAGAGCGCCGGCGGCCGCAGCCGCTAATCGATATCCTGTATGGATCTTGGGGCCTTTCTTCCGTGGCCCCAAGATCTTGAGGTGTCAGGCTCCCCTCCCGACCCACGGGTTCAGCCAATCGAATGAGATGTCGGTCCCCACAGCCAACCCGACCTCACAGCCAACCCGACCTCACGGCCAAACCGACCTCACGGCCAAACCAACCCACCGCACCGAGCAGCAGCGCCGTGGCCACCCATTCATCGGTCGCGTGCATCCGAACGACAACGGCGAGCCGGTAGGACAAGCAAGGCAAGGCGCAACTAAGTGGGTCTTGAGAATTGAGTTACACGCTCTGGTTCGGCTCATCCAGATACCACGTAATCCTTGACAGAGGGCCGGGGGATGTGGCAAACTTATCTTCGTTGGTCCGGCGGCACACCGGACCGGCACATGAGGAAACCGGAAAGGGGTGATGAGACGAGCTCAGTTTTCGGGATGTGCGGGGTGTGGAAGCAGTCCAATATGCCGCCCTTCTAGTGATGGGTGGTGGTCGGAGTAACTGCAGTAAACATCAGAGTTTTGAGGAAAGGAAACTGCAATGAAGAAGTTCGCAACTTTGCTGGCGGTCCTGGCTATGGTTGGCATGGCCAACGCTTCCGATTTCACGAGCCTTGGCTACACCTCTGAGCCGGGTGAGGTCATTGGTGGTGGTCTGGATGACTGCACCGGTACGCTGATGTATAACCATGACTACTCCTTCGAGAATGGTTACGCCTGGCAGTATGCCGGCGTCGAGCCCCCGTACTATGGCGCCTTCGGTGAGGGCTTCGCCATGGGTATGGATGTCAACGTGCAGTGCGTCTCTCTGTGGATTTCGCACCTGGGCCAGTACATGGGCGGCCCCTGTGACGTGTACGTGTGGGAAGGCGGCGTCGCTGGCCTGCCCGGTAACGTCCTGGGTGTTCTCACGGGT
>CAYQJL010000266.1:0-19250 GCA_964417675.1 uncultured bacterium
TCGCGTAGACCTCCTGGTACCTCTCGCACCAGTCGTAGCCTGGGCTGTACTGGATGTTCGGTGGGGCGTGAGCAATGAAGACGCCACCAGACAGGTCACTTGGATCAGCGTGTGCTGGTAACAGAAGGACGACAAACGAAACCAGAAACGCAACATAGCAGAATGCGCCAACCCTCACGACCAACCTCCGACGCAAGTTCCACAGGCAACAGACAAGTCACAGAAGGCAACAGACAAGTCACAGAGAAGTCGTAGTCATCTGTTTGAAGGACAGGAGTCCTCCACGACTCGCAGGATCGATCACACACTCGGAGTATAAACCACGAGGTCGTCCGGCTCATGTGCGATTTTTCTGAATGCTGCTCCCTATCAGCTGTTCCCCTGCGCCGTGACAGCACATCCCGTCTTGGTCCAATCGCGACATCCATCGCGTGCAGAGGGCCATGTCGGTCCCGAGGCCCCGAACTGCTATGCTCCGTCGCAGTCGTTTCGTGACAAGCGTGAGTTCCAGACTGTCGGAAATCGGAGCCATGGGACCTCGGGAGGTTGATTGGCGGGTTGAGAGGGCGTGACGCGCTGCGTAGATCGCTATGGAGGAGCATAGACGAAGCGCAACCATTCAGGCTCAAGCTTGAACTTCTGGTGACAATCCTCCTTCGGGATCATTGTCCCGAGCGCATGGTCCTGGCTGTGGCTGGCAAGGTCGAGTACGTAGTCAATGTTGTCTGGGTAATGGCGGACTTAGTCGTCGAGGCAACTTAGATCGAAGTCCTTTCCGTGCAGATCGAGGACTTCACATTCGTCCGTGTACATTTGGAACGACTTGATGTCAGGGATCGGCGTGCCATCGAACAGGTCCAGCGGTCCCGCGGTCCCGCGACCAGGCGCGTCCCATCGATCCGCTGCAACCGCACGCGGCTCAACCCCACCGGGCTGGGGTGATTGGGCGAGCGTGTGCCAAAGACGCCGTACTGCTGATGGCCGTCCTTCCGCGGTGAACGTACCCGCAGGCTGTAGCCCGGCGATCGTTCGGGGTGCGACAGGATCAAGACGTGGGAGAACGATTCGAGTCCTTCGATGGTGGGCGCGAAATCGGGCTCGACTTCGATGAGGGAGTCCTCGGCCTAAGGGTGCCCGCGGCCCCGCTTCCAGGATGATCTGCCGGGCGTCTGCACGACTGTCCGCTCGCGCCGCACGACACGAACTTGCGGATTGCCCGCGGAGAATCGGCCTGGAGGCCGGAAATGATAACTGATTGTATTGCTTCATCTTGAGCGATCCTTGACCAGTCTGAATGGCGCAACTCCCTATCCACAAACCACTTAACTGTGGACCCCGGAGTCCCAAGTCAAATTATTACATTGAAACAAGTTGCGGCGACAAAGCGTGTCAGAATCTGGCCCGCCTGATGTTGCCATGTACCGGGACCTGATTCCGGCGGCGGGTCCCCATATCGACTCGCCGTCCTGCGTAGCGGATCGAAGCGACCGCGGCTTCGCCCGGCCGATCGGCCCCTCTGGTCCTGACTCTCCCGAGCTTGGTCCGGCTGGCGCAACACCCTCGTGATCGCGCGACCCGTGACCGTCATCGCATGGTGCAGGGAGAAACTCCTCCAGTGTTGGACGAAGCTATCGCGCTCCGGCAAACCCGGTCGGCCTGCGATTCCGAAGATGATTCGTCACCGGCGGCCACCTTCGCGGACACGGAAGAGCTTTCTGAACAACCATGTCCGAGAGACTACTATCCTCGCTGGAAAACCCACCGATCGCTCGCGGAGGAAAGCCGGCACCGCCCGTGGACAGATGAGGCTGACACCCACCCGTGGACTGATGAGGCCGCCCACCCACCATGGCACATGCGGGACTGCCGACGGCGCCTCACCAACGGCTGCGGAGAACACAGGCCGGGCCGCTTGCCACGCGGCCTATGGGAAGCAGCTCGTTTCATCCGATGTGGGTCGCCCGAATGGAGGGAAGCTGGCGATCGGCCGGGGAGGAGGGAGGCTGACAGTCGGCCAGGAAGAACAACTGTGTCTTGTCGTTGTCCCGGTGCAAGGTCTCGGCTTATTGATATCAAGAGAGTTACAGGCTTCATCCGGTGTCGCGTCAGGATTCGGTTGGATGCTCCTAAGACCTCCATCTGACTAAAGATGCGTCTGAACTGGTTGTCCATACTGTATCAGCTTCCGTCCAGGTTGTGCCACTTTGGCTTCCATATGGCCTTGGGTGTTGGTTGTGACGCGAGGCCGTGATCGTCCAGGTGCTGTCTCGATGGGGTTCTGAACCCGCGGACCTCTCGCGCTGCCGGGGCTCGTAGGTCATACAGGAATCAGGGGGGGGCCTCCATTATGAGTTGCTCGCAGCATGGGCGAGATCTATCCTTGCTGGAGGAGCGGCACCGTTCCGCGGGTGTGGCACCGCTCTGAGGAGCGGCACCATTCTGGGGGAGTTGCGAACTTCTTGCGGGGTACGGGCGCGATGAAACGTGTGATGAATCAGCTGATGGTTGCGACCTTCATGCTCGCTTCGGTGATGGGAACCGGCGCGAATCCCAACGATCTCGCCGGCGGGGTCTTCATCACGCATGCGCCGGTCTTTCCGGTGGGCACGGGCTGCTGGATGGGGTGGTGCGGCTGCTATTATCAGGGTGCGGTCCTCGGCATCGAGAGCTGCGAGGAACAGATCAACAATATGCCGATCACCAGCTATCACGATGACCCCACCCTCTTCTACGTGGTCGCCGCCTGGAGCGAGCCGAAGATCTGGTGCGGCACCGAATTCGGCATCAGTTCGGAGTTCGACGAACTCTTCTACTTCATCGAATACGGCCCTTGCCTGGAGAACTCTCTGGAAATCTCCACCGTGGGTTGGCCGGGGGCCGGAGAGGGCACGGCGGTCGTGGCGACGGATACGCCCTGGGAGGGCAATTTCGTTCCCACCTACTTCTTCCTCGGATACACCTACACCGACACCCGCATCCAACTCGATGTCGATCCCGCCCAGGATTTCGCGGGCACGGGAAACTGCGAGATTCCACCCCAGTTATGGGATGCAGTATGCCTTGGGGCTGTTGGGACCGGAAGTGACCCTGGAGTGTACTGCTGTCCCGAGGTCATTACCCCCCCGGAGGCCTGTTGCTTCGAAGACGGCTCCTGCGAGATGTTGCTCCATTACGACTGCGAGATCAGCGGCGGCATTTTTTTCGGCGGTTCCTGTGATCCGAATCCCTGCCCGGGAGGAACCATCGGCGCATGCTGCATCGAAACGGGAGAGTGCTTCTCCTTGGGCGAGGAGGACTGCAGCAATATCGGCGGCGACTATCTGGGCGACGGCACCTCGTGCGAACCGAATCCTTGTACTCCGACGCCTGTGAACGCCGAGACCTGGGGCGGGATCAAGGCGCTCTACCGCCACACGAGGTAATCCCGTGGTCTTCGGCTTCCAGCGGGGTACTACGGCACAACCACACGGGGAATGGTGCTCGGGATCCGTACAAGAACCTCGTAGTTGACCAGGCTGGAGAGATCGCTGAAGGAACTGACGGTGACGCGGGAACGCCGTTGTGCGCCGATGATCGTGACCTCGTCCCCGGGGCCGGCCGTGTTGCACTCGGTGACATCCACCATCATCATGTTCATGTTGACGAGGCCGACCACCGGCGCCCGGCGCCCATTGACCAGCACATGGCCGAGATTGCTGAGCTGGCGGGGAAAGCCCTGGTAGTAGCCCACCGGCACCGAGGCCAGGATCTCGTCGCGCTGGGCCTGGTAGACGGTTCCATAGCCCACGAATTGACCGCGTTTGATATGCTTCAGACTCATGATCCGACTGACCCACCGCAGCACGCCCTTCAGCGGACTGGCCTTGGTACGAACCTGCCCATGCTCGTGGTCGAGTTCATAGTGCATCTGGGTTTCCCGGTTGGGCCAGTAGCCGTACTGGGCGATGCCGATGCGGACCATGTCCATGATCGACTGCGGGTAGTTGAGCGTGGCCGCCGAGCAGGCCGTATGCCGGACGGCGGGGACGATGGACTGTTCACGAAGGTGCCGGCAGGCCTGCTCGAAGATCTTGAGCTGTGTCGTCACGCGCAGGTAGTTGGCCACACTTTCGGCGCCCGCCAGATGGGTACAGACACCTTCGACCTCGAGCGTGTCGGGATGCGCGCGGATGAACTCGATGGCGTTCTGGAGATCGGCGCCCGCGAACCCGGTCCGGTTCATCCCCGTCTCGAGTTCCAGATGGATCTTGGCCGGTTTGCCGACCTTCTGGGCCGCGCGGGCGGCGGCCTGCAGGCGGCGGTCATCGAAGGTGAAGAAGGCGACATCGTGCTCCACCGCCCAATCCAGTTCGTCCTCGTCGATGTAGCCCATGATGAGGATACGGCTGTCGGCCTGCCGGCTCTTGTGGGCCAGGTAGGCCTCTTCGGCGCTGAAGACCGAGAAGTGCCGCACGCCGCACGACTCGGCCATGGGCAAGAAGGTGGATATGCCGTGTCCGTAGGCATTTCCCTTGACCACAGAGGAAAGCACAGTCCCGGCGCCGACCGTTCGCCGAAGGAATCGCAGATTCTTCACATATGAGGACTTGCTGATCTCGACGTGCGACGAGTGCCGCATCAGGCCTCCCGGGGTCAAGACGACCGGCGAATCATTCTCTCCAACAGGTCGGCGCCCCGGCCAATGATCTCATCCGGAAAGTCGTAGGCCGGATGATGCAGGGGTGCGTGGCTCCGGCCCGCGCCCAGTCCGAAGAGCGCTCCCGGGTATCTGTGGGTGAAGTGGCCGAAATCCTCAGACCATCCGAACGGCGCGGGCGGCTCGATCACGGGAATCCCGATCGCCGCGGCAGCCCTGACGATCGCATCGACCACCGTGTCATCGTTGATCGTGGCGGGAAACGGTTCAATCAAGGAAACCTGATGTTCCAATCCCTCGGCCGCGGCCAGGCCCGCCGCGATCTGCCGGCAACACGAGACCGCTCGCGCCAGCGTATCCTCGTCATACGCCCGAATCGTCGCATGCACGCCAGCCTCGCCCGGCGTCGTGCCGTAGGCTACTCCTCCGGTTGGGGTCCTCTCCCCGAGGACGGCGTGAACGATGGTCACCTTGATGGAGTCTTGAAGGGGCACATGGTTCTGCGCCACGGCGCCGAACTGCGTGATGAGCTGGGCAAGCGCCTGGGCGGGACTGCGGCCTCTCTCGGGCTCGGCGGCATGGGCCGTCGCGCCATGCAGTCCGATGGCCATCCCGGTCGAGGCCGCGGCAAAACAGCCCCGGCGCAGGATCACACTGCCACGCTCGAAGCCCGGCAGATTGTGGAGCGCAACCACGCGATCGGGCGCCAGCGCGGCAACCCTGTCGTCGGCCAGGACTCGGGCCGCTCCCTCGCCGGTTTCTTCGGCGGGCTGATACAGCAGAACCACGCTTCCGCGCTCGGGGCGATCCGCGGACAACCGGGCGGCGACCGCGGCCAGAATGGCCATGTGCCCATCGTGACCGCACTTGTGCGAGACACTCTCCGAGCGGGCCCGGTAGGGCAGATCATGGCCCTCGGGGATCGGCAACGCGTCGAGCTCGCACCTGAGCAACCATCGCGGACCGGCGGCCGGACCGGCGTAAAGCGCGGCGAGACCGTGGCCGCCGATTCCGGTGATCAGCCGATCCGGCGGGTACTTCTCGAGAAAGGCCCGGATGCGTGCTGAGGTCTCGCGTTCCTGATGGGCGGTCTCGGCCAAGGCATGCAATTCATGGCGCAGAGCAGTGCATTCGCCCTCCGGGCAACGGGCCGGACGATCGCCGCGACCAGCCCGCCCAGGGGTCCCGCGGGGATCGATCTCAGACATGTGCCCCTTCGGTTCGCGCGTCGCTGGCCCCGTTGGCTCGCGACTCGGTGATGCCCCCTTCGGTTCGCGCGTCGCTGGCTCCCTTGGCTCGCGGCTCGGTGATGCCCCCTTCGGTTCGCGCATCGCTGGCCCCGTGGGCTCGCGGCTCGGTGATGGCCCCTCCGGCGCCGGCCTCGGCACCGCGCCTCGTCCTCACGACGGGGGGAATCGGCACCAAATCCTCCCCCGTGGAGAGCGGCCGGAACTCCTCGACCGGGGGGTCGATTTCGATCGTGGTGTAGCGGTTTCCCATGAGCCGCACCAAGGCGGCGTAGCTCAGGCGGAAGCGCACTCGATCTCCGATGCTAAGGCCGCCGGGGCTGTCCCCGACATTGAGAACCGTGATGTCGCTGCTGGCCCCGGCGATGCGGTAGTTGGGATTCTCCGGCGTGAGTCCTCCGATGTCGGTGTCGAGTTCACCGATGTTGGCCAGCGCCCGGTAGCCGCGCTCGCCGGGCCTGGGCTCCTCTTCGGTCTGATTCTGGAAGGGGCTCACCTCGCCGGTCTCGGTCATCGGCACCAGGCTCTTGTGCTTGATCTCGATCAGCTCGGCTTCCAGTGTGAAGGCATCATTGCGCAGGCCGGGCAAGGTCCCGCCCTGGATCAGGTCGGTCCCCAACAGGACCGCCTCGCCGATGCGGAAGTGGTTGATCGACTTCGGCAGGGTCCCGTCGAGAACCAGCGGCAGCGTGGCGCTGGTTCCGGCCGAGATGACCTCGAGCTTGCGCTCGAACTTCAGCTCGAGCAGCTCGCGGTAGAGAAGCAGCTGCATGTACTGATCGATGTTCGGAAGCACGCCGGCCAGGCAGCCCAGATTGGCGCCGATGCCGACCACCTCGAGGTTCTCGAGCTGAAAGACCTCGTCGTAGAACTTCACCAGGCTCCCGGGCAAGATGCCTTCGCGCAGATCCCCGAGCTCGATCATGATGACGATGCTGTGGCGCCGGCCCGCCTTGCCCGCTTCCCGGTTGATGGCGTGGATGGTCTCGGCCTCGCTGTTGAGCGAGATGTCGGCCAATGCCACCGTCTCGGCAATCGATCCCAGGCTGGGTCCTCGCAGGTACCACGATTCGATCCCGGACACGATGCTACGGATCGTGCGCAGGTTATCGAGACGGGAATCGCCCATCGAGCGCACGCCCAGGCGGGACAGAACATCGATCAACGGGGCGTCCCCGCAGAGCGCCTTGGTCACCAGCGTCCATTTGGCGTCATGGCGCTGCATCCAGCGGTCCACGACCGTCAGGTTGTGGTGCAACGCTTCCAGATTGGCAATCACGCGATTCATGCTACTTCCCTCCCGCCCGGACACGCATCTCGGCGTATTTGCTCTGGAATCCGAGGCGTTCGTACAGACGCTTGGCCGGGTTGTCGTATTCGACGTGCAGCTTGACCTCGCCCTCGCAGCGGCGGACACCCTCCTGGACGAGCCGGCCGCCGAGCCCCTGTCCGCGCAACTCGGGCCGGACGCCCACGAACAAGAGGACATGCCCGGGGATGTAGCCACCCATGCCCGTGGCCAGCATGACCAGGGCCCCCAGGATCCGTTCATCCCTCTCGGCAATCAGAATGAAGCCGCCCTTGCCGCTCTCGCTGGAGCGTGCGTAGGCCAGGGCGGCGGAAATGTCGTCCGTGGAGTCCTCATAGGGCTTCATGTTCTCATGCAGGAAGTGCACAAGATCCTTCTCCTGCATCCAGGCGGGAAAGGCATCCTGCCTCTCGATCACGTGCAAGGCCACCCCTTCGATGGCCACATCCCCAGCAGGGGTTCTACTCACAACCGACCTCCTTCCGAAATGCATCCGTCTCCGCGCGATCCCTCCGGGGCACGCCCGGCGTGCAGCCGACGGAGCGCCCCGGATACCCCCAGGGGTCGTATGGCGCGGCACCGCGATTCGGCACACGATTCGATCAGAGACACTGGGAGCGCAAATCTGCCGCCCAATCGGTGGGCCACGAGATGAGGTACCGAGGAACCAACGGATGCACGACTCGCAGAATCAATGACTGTGTAATTGCAATCCCCAGAATAGGGGATCGGAATCCAGCCGTCAAGTTCGCTCGGATCTTCCTTTGTTGCAACATTTTGGGCCATAGGACCCATTCAGCATACGTAGCTATGTCTGCAAAATCTTGTTTGAATGCATCTTGAAGAATACACGGTTTCATGACTATATCAGATCGGACAGGGACGAGATCAGATCGGACATGTCCGACATGAACGAGATCAGATCTGGCGTGATCGAGTTCAGATTGGATATGAACGATATCAGATCCGACGTGATCGAGTTCAGATCGAACTTGTGTCCGCGCTGTCCACATCGGTCAGACGCGTCGTACGCCTACCCAGACCTTGAGGCCCTTTCGGTCAGACGCGTCGTACGCCTACCAGACCTCGAGGCCCCTTCGGCCAGACGCGTCGCACGCCTACCCAGACCTCGAGGCCCTTGCGGTCAGACGCGTCGTACGCCTACCCAGACCTTGAGGCCCTTGTCGAGAATGACCTCCGCGCCTTGATCGGCACGATCGCTCTTGCCGATCTCGACCGTGTCGGCCAGCGTTTCGCTCTGGATGTAGGCGCCGAAGATCTCGAGGATCTCCTTGGGATCGGCCCCCCCGGGGGCGCCGTCTCCGGAGATCTCATAGGAGAGCACGATGCGATCTTCGACCTGGTAGTCGGCCTTCTTGCGCAGGTCCTGGACTCCACGGATCACCTCGCGCGCCCAGCCCTCCAGACGCAGCTGTGCGCTGACCGCCGTGTCGAGCACGGCCATCGTGTAGCGGTCATGGGCCAATGACAGCTCGCCCTTGCCCTCGAAGGTCAGCTCGAACTCCTCCGGGTCGAGGACATGGGTCCCGAGCCGCAGGCGCCCGTCGGTGCCGATCTCGTAGGCGCCGGAGGCCGCCTGGGCCGACAGCTCCTTCATGGCCTTGCCGTACTTCTTGCCCAGGACGGGGAAGTTGAGCTTGATCTTCTGCTCCCCGAACTGCGCGGCATCGGTCGCGGTCAGATCGATCTCCTTGACGTTGAGTTCCTCGCGGATCTGCTGCAGGAGATCCTCGGCCAAGGCCGGATCGAGGCCGCCAAAGGGCAGGCTCCCTTCGATCGGCACGAGCCAGAGCTTGGCCAGCGGCTGGCGGACCTTGGCCCGCGCCTTCTCGCGAGCGGCCCGTCCGAGGCTGACGGCCCGCAGAACGAAATCCATCGCCTCGTTGAGGGTCTGGTCCACGAGGTCGGGCCGCTCCTCGGGATAGGGCGTCAGGTGAACGCTCGCCGGTGTCGCGGCGCCTTCCCAGCCGAGCTTCAGGACCGAGGCCTCCCCGGCCGCGCGGGCCGGGCCGGTCAGGTTGCGGAACATGACGTCGGTCACGAAGGGCAGAACGGGCGCCATGGCCCGGCAGAAGGTGACCATGACATGGAAGAGCGTGTGATAGGCCCAGTGCTTGTCCTCGTCTCCCTCGCTCTTCCAGAAACGCCGGCGCGAACGGCGGACATACCAGGTCGAGAGCTTCTCGAGGAAGCCATCGGCCTCCCGCATCGGCATCATCGTATCGCAGTCGGCCAACCCCGCATGGATATCCCGGACCAACTGGTAGATCGCCGAGACGATCCAGCGATCCAGCGGATTCGGGCTCTTCCCCAGAAGCGCCGGATCGGCGTCCTTCGACGGGTCGAACCCATCGATATCGGCGTAGGTCACCAGGAACGAGTAGACGTTCCACAAGGTGATCAGCCTCCGGCGGGTGTCATCCGCGATGTGGTAGCCGAACCTCAGGTTGATGTTCGGATTGGCCGCCGTGTAGACCCAGCGCATCACGTCGGCGCCCATCTTCTCGGCGGCATCGTCGAACCAGATGGCGTTGCCGGAGCTCTTGTGCATCGGGTTGCCCTTCTCATCGAACACCTTCTCGTAGCTGTGCACGGTGAGATAGGGGCTCTGGCCCTCGAGGGTGACGCCGGTGAACATCATCGCGTAGAACCAGAGCCGGACCTGCTCGCGCATTTCGCTGACCAGCTCGGCCGGAAACCACTTCTTCCAGTATTCGCGATCTTCGAAGTACTTGAGCGTGGAGAAGGCCACGATGCCGGCATCCAGCCAGCAATCGCCGACATCCAGGATGCGCGTGGCCACGGCCCCGCATTCGGCGCACTTCACCTTGATCTCATCGATCCACGGCCGGTGCAGTTCGGGCAGCGCATCCACCTTGGCCGGATCGACGGCCCGCGCGCGCAGATCGGCCTTGCTGGTCACCAGCGTCAGGTGGCCGGCGGGACAGACATAGAAGGGAAGCGGCAGGCCCCAGAAGCGCTTGCGGGAGATGCACCAGTCTCCCATGTTCTCGTACCAGTCCTGCGTGCGCTTGCCGACGCTCTCCGGGATCCAGCGCACCTTCCGCGCGGCCTCTTTCATCAGCGGCCGGGCTTCCTCGCTCTTGATGAACCACTCCTTCTCCATCCGGAAGACCAGCTTGTCCTTGCATCGCCAGCAGAACGGATAGCGATGCTGGTAGGTCTCATGGCGAACGAACAGGTCCTTCTTCTTCAGATCCTCGAAGATCGGCTTCTCCACGTCGTGGACGTCCATGCCGGCCAGCCAGCCGAACGGCTGAAGATAGATCCCGCGCTCATCGAGGGGCGCCAGCGCCGGCAGGCCGTAGGTCTGGCCCAACTCGCAATCCTCGGCACCGCACCCGGGGGCGATGTGCACGATCCCGGACCCCTCGGCCTCGCCCACCATATCCCAGGCGATCACGACATGTTCGACCTCGGCCTGCGCCGGGAGGTCGTCGAAGGGGCCGTCGTAGGCCCACCCGACCATCTCGAAGCCGGGAATCTCCTCCAGTACCTGTGCCTGGCCCTTGAAGATGCCATCGACCACCCCGCTGCTGAGGTAGTAGATCTTGCCCTGGTACGCGACGCGCGAGTAGGGCAGCTCCGGGTTGACGGCCGCCGCCACATTCGAGGTCAGGGTCCAGGGAGTGGTGGTCCAGACCAGGAGTCTCTCGTTCTCACCCGGCGTGCGGGAGGGGGTCTTGCCCGCCGGCAGATCCTTCATCCAGGCCCCGTCGCGGCGGACGCCGGCGCGCAGGGGAAAGCCCACGAACACACTGGTGTCGTCGATGTCCTGGTAGGAATCGGACAGCTCATGCTGCGACAGGGAGGTGCCGCACCGGGTGCACCAGGGCATCACCTGGTTGCCCATCCGCAGCCAGCCCTTCTCGTGGCAGGCGCCCAGGAAATGCCAGATGCTCTCGATGTTCGTGTCGGTCATGGTGAAGTAGGAGTTGTCCCAATCCATCCATTGACCGAGCCGCTTCGACTGCTCGGCGATGCGGGCGCTGTACTTCTCGACCCGCGCCCGGCAGGCGCGGCTGAAATTGTCCAACCCGAAGTTCTCGATATCCTGCTTGGAGTTAAACCCCAGCTCGCGCTCCGTCTCGACTTCGAGCCACAGGCCCTGGCAGTCGAACCCGTTCTGATAGCGCTGGTCGAAGCCCTGCATGGCCTTGTAGCGCTGGAAGACATCCTTGTAGGTTCGTCCCCAGGCATGATGCACGCCCATGGGATTGTTGGCGGTAATCGGTCCATCGATGAAGGACCAGTGCTTCTTGCCGCGGTTGCGCTCGCGCAGCGTCTCGAAGATTCTCTGGCTCTCCCAAAACCTGAGAACATCATGTTCCTGCTTGATGAAGTCCACCTTCAGGTCAACGGGCTCGTACATCCCCATGCCTTCGAATCTCCCCGTGGCGTGCATCCACCCGGCCCCGCGGCCTCGTCTGCGCGGCGTATCGCCATGCCGGCGACCGGAAGGTCGTCGAAGGGGCCGTCGTGGACCCACCCGACCATCCCGCGGGCTCCGCGCGTCTATTCCTCTTCTTGGGCCGCGCTCTCGGTTTCTTTCTCTTCTTCGTGCGATGTCACGATGCGGGCCACGTCGGTGACGCTGTCATCCGCGCGCAGATCGATCAGCTTGACCCCCTGGGTCGCCCGGCCGATGACGGAAACCTGCTTCATCTTGAGCCGGATCACGATGCCGCTCGAAGTGGTGAGCATGACCTCATCCTCGTCAGCGACACACTTGATCGCCACCAGCGGTCCGTTGCGCTGGGTGACCCTCAGGGTGATCACACCCCGGCCGCCGCGGTTGGTGATCCGGTAATCGCCAAGCTGACTGCGCTTGCCGAATCCATTCCGGGTAACCACCAAGAGGGAGGCCTGCGGATCGGTGACACAGACCATCCCGACCACCCCATCGTCATCATCTTCCAATGTCACACCGCGGACGCCGGATGCTCCGCGGCCCATCGGCCGCACCTTCGTCTCGGAGAAGCGAATGGCCTTTCCGCTGCGCTTGGCCAGGACGATCTCGGCATCCCCCCCGGTGATCGAGGCGCCGATCAGTTCATCGCCCTCTTCGAGATTGATCGCCCAGATGCCCGTGCGGCGCGGATTGCTGAATCCAGAGAGCGGCGTCTTCTTGATCTTGCCCTTCCGGGAGGCCAGCACGATGAAGCGATCGTCGTCAAACACGTCCACCAAGACATACGAGGCGATCCGCTCCTCGGGCTGGAACTGGATCAGATTCAGAATCGACTTTCCCTTCGAGGTGCGCGTGCCGAGTGGGGCATTGTAGACCTTCAGCCAGTAGCAGCGGCCCAAGGTGCTGAAGAACAGGATGTAGCTGTGGGTGTTGGCCACGAAGAGATGCTCGACGAAATCCTCCTCGCGCGTCTTGGCGCCGGATAGGCCTCGGCCTCCGCGTCGCTGGCTCCGATAGGTGTTGACCGGCACGCGCTTGATGTAGCCCTGGTGGCTGATCGTGATGATCATGTCCTCGCGGGGGATCAGATCTTCCAGATCGATCTCGCCCTCGTAGGGAGTGATCTCGGTCCGCCGCTCGTCCCCGAAGCGCGCGACCACTTCATCGAGATCCTCCTTGATGATCGTGAGGATCCGTGTCCGGCTCGCCAGGATGCTGCGGTACTCCTCGATCTGCTGGATCGTCGCCAGGTAATCCTCTTCCACCTTCTGGCGCTCGAGGCCGACCAGCCGTTGCAGGCGCATCTCGAGAATGGCCTGGGCCTGCTTCTCGCTGAGTCCGAAAGAACTCATCAGTCCCTGGCGCGCCTCGTCGGCGGTCTTCGAACCGCGGATCAGGGTGATGACCGCATCGATCTGATCCAGGGCGATCTTGAGTCCCTCGAGAATGTGGGCCTTGGCCTCTGCCTGCCTGAGATCGTACTGGGTCCGCAGGGTGATGACTTCCACGCGGTGATCGACATAGGCTTGGCAGAGCTCCCGGAGCGAGAAGGTCTTGGGACGGTTGTTCAGAAGCGCCAGAAGATTCGCGCCAAAGGTGGTCTGCATCTGCGTATGCTTGTACAACTGATTGAGCACCACGCGCGGCTGCGAATCGCGGCGCAATTCAATCAGGACTCGCATCCCGTCCCGGTCCGACTCGTCCCGCAGGTCGGAAATGCCGTTGATCGTGCCGGACTTGACCAGCCCGGCGATCCGTTCGAGCAGGGAGGCCTTGTTGACCTGGTAGGGAATCTCGGTCACCAGAATGAACGGCTTGCCGCTTTTGTCCTCATCGATCGTGGCGCGCGCCCGCACCGAGATCAGTCCCCGCCCGGTTTCATAACACTGGCGGATTCCGGCCGTGCCCTGGATGATGCCCCCCGTGGGGAAGTCCGGGCCCTGCACATGCTCCATCAGCTCTGCGGTGCTCACCGCGGGGTTTTCGATCACCGCCTTGACGGCCGCGCAGACTTCGCGCAGGTTGTGCGGCGGGATGTTGGTGGCCATCCCGACCGCGATCCCCGACGAACCGTTGACCAGCAGATTGGGGATCTTCGCCGGCAGGACCACCGGCTCCTGGCGGGTCTCGTCGTAGTTGGGACGGAAGGCGACGGTTTCCTTCTCCAGGTCGGCCAGCAACTCCTCGGAGAAGCGTTCCAGACGGGCCTCGGTATACCGTTCGGCCGCAGGAGAATCCCCATCGACGGATCCGAAGTTGCCCTGGCCGTCCACCAGGGGATAACGCAGAGAAAAGTCCTGCGCTAGGCGGGCCATCGTATCGTAGGCCGCCGTCGTGCCGTGCGGGTGATAGTTGCCGGTGACATCGCCGGTGATCTTGGCCGACTTGCGGTAGGACCGGTCGTGGCGGAGATTCAGATCGTTCATCGCCACCAGGATGCGCCGCTGCACGGGCTTCAACCCATCGCGCGCATCCGGCAGGGCGCGCGATACGATCACGCTCATCGAGTAGTCGATGTAGCTGCTCTTCATCTCATCTTCGATGAGAATCGGCAGGATTCTTTCGTTGGGCGAATCCATCCTTTTCACCTTCCTTCGAGATGATGCCCAGCGCTGAACGGTTCGTCGCGGCGCGCCGGGCCGCGATCGTCAGCACCCGCCGTCAGGCGCTCTAGATATCCAGATTTTTGACGAGCAGGGCGTTCTCCTCGATGAATCGCCGGCGCGGTTCCACCTGATCACCCATCAGGATCGAGAAGATGCGATCGGCTTCGGCGGCATCCTCGCTGGAGACTGCCAGCAGGACGCGCTGCTCGGGATTCATCGTCGTCTCCCAGAGCTGTTCCGGGTTCATTTCCCCGAGACCTTTGTAGCGTTGCAGCATGAAGTTGCTGCGCCCAACCTCTTCGAGGATCTTGTCGCGTTCCTCATCCGTGTAGCAGTACCACTCCTTCTTTCCCTTCTTGATACGGTAGAAGGGCGGTTGCGCGATGTAGATGTGCCCCTGGTCGACCAGCGGGCGCATGTATCGGTAGAAGAAGGTCAGCAGGAGGGTGCGGATATGAGCCCCGTCGACGTCGGCATCGGTCATGATGATGATCTTGCCATAGCGCACCTTGCCGATATCGAACTCCTCTTCGCCGAAACCGGTGCCGATCGCGGTGATCAGCGTCCGAATCTCCTCGTTCGCCAGCGCACGGTCAAGGCGGGCCTTCTGTACATTGAGAATCTTGCCGCGCAGCGGGAGAATGGCCTGAAAGCGACGATCCCGGCCCTGCTTGGCGCTGCCGCCGGCCGAGTCGCCCTCGACGATGAACAGCTCGGCCCGTTCCGGATTGCGCTCCGAGCAGTCGGCCAGCTTGCCCGGAAGGGAGGCCCCATCCAGGAGGCTCTTGCGGCGCGCCAGCTCGCGCGCCTTGCGCGCGGCGGCCCGGGCGCGCGCGGCGCTGAGGCTTTTTTCGATGATCGCGCGTGAGATGGCTTCGTGGTTCTCGAGGAAGTCGGCCAGATCTTCACCGATGATGGATTCGACCTGTCCCTTGACCTCGCTGTTGCCCAGCTTGGTCTTGGTCTGACCTTCGAACTGCGGATCGGCCAGCTTGACACTGAGGATGGCGGTGAGCCCCTCGCGCACATCCTCGCCGCTGAGACTGATGCGGTCATCCTTGATCAGGCCGCTCTTGAGGGCGAAGTTGTTCAGGCTGCGGGTCAAGGCAGCCTTCAGCCCCACCATGTGAGAGCCGCCTTCGATGGTATTGATGTTGTTGACGAAGGAGAAGATCGACTCGGTGTAGGCATCGGTATACTGCATCGCCAGCTCGAGGGCGAACCCGTCCCGCTCACGGGCGATGAAGATCGGCTCGGGGTGCAAGGCGTTCTTGCCCTCATTCAGGAAAGCGACGAACTCGTTGATCCCCCCGTCATAGTGAAACACATCCTCGCGGACCTTCCTGGCCGCCGCCGTCTTGCCGCCATCCGCCGCGCCAGCCGCCACTGCCGCCGCCGCCCGTCCAGGATCCGCCGCGCCGGCTGCCACTGCCGCTTCCGTCCCGGTCGGGTCCGCCGCGCCGGCCGTCACTGCCGCCGCCGCCCGTCCAGGATCCGCCGCGCCGGCCGCCATTGCCGCTTCCGTCCCGGTCGGGTCCGCCTTGACATCCGCCGCCGCCGTTTTCTCCGGCTTCTGCTCCGCCCGGGCCTTGCGATCGTCCCGCAGGGTGATCGTGATGCCACGGTTCAAGAATGCCAACTCCCGCAAACGGTAGACGATCAGATCGTACTTGAATTCGGTTTCCTCGAAGATCTGCGGGTCGGGAAGAAACCGGATGACGGTTCCGCGCTTGCTCGTGTTGCCGATGATCTCCATCTCGGTGGCAACCCGGCCCCGCTCGTAGCGCTGCTGGAAGATTGCCCCTTTCTGATGGACCGTGGCCGTCATCCAGCTGGAGAGGGCATTGACCACCGAGACGCCCACCCCGTGAAGGCCCCCGGAAACCTTGTAGGTGCTGCGGTCGAATTTCCCCCCGGCGTGCAGCATCGTCATGACGACTTCGAGCGCCGGTCGGCCTTCTTCCTGATGAATGTCGGTGGGGATGCCGCGACCGTTGTCCTCCACGCTCACGCTGCCGTCTTCGTGCAGCACGACCCCGATGCGATCGCACACGCCGGCCAGCGCTTCGTCAATGGAATTGTCGACGACCTCGTAGACCAGGTGGTGCAGGCCGCGCGAGGAGGTGCTCCCGATGTACATGCTCGGCCGGAGGCGGACGCCGTCGAGCCCCTTGAGAACCTGGATATCCTTGGCCGCGTACTCGCGTTCCTCGGCGTCGCCCCCATTTTTCGGTTTCAGGATGGGAACGAGTTCCTCGGGCACCTCGCCCGGCTCGGGACTGGATTCGCCCGGCTCGGGGGCCTCTCCGGATGAGCTGGCCGAGTCCTCATGCGTCGCCATGTTGCGATCCTTTTCCATGTTCGTACCTCTTGCGCCGCTGCTCGCGCGCCGTGACAGTTTCACCCACGGCCTTCCGGAGGCCGCGGCGTTGCGTGTCTCGACAGGCAGCGGATCTCACGGACGGGAATCTCGGGATGCTTCTTCCTCAATGCCCCCAGGATCTGTGGCTTCAGGAACAAGATGTGCTGACGCCAGTTGCTGCTGGGAACGGCCACCCACAGAACGCCGTCGCGGAGATCCTGGGCCTGGGAGTGCGCCGCGATTTCCGGTCCCACGATCTCCGGCCATTCGAGGATCAGCGACCATTCCGCAACGCGCTTTTCCAGGCTGGCTCCGCGAAGGAACGTCCGTAGACAATCGCCCACGTGTTCCATGCGGCGCATCGGCTAGCTTCCCTCCGGCAATCGCAGCGGCATGACCAGACAGAGAAGATCTTCGCCTTCCTTGGGATCCGTGGGCGTGAACACACCCGCGGAGATGGCAGACTCGAAACTCATCTTCACACGCTCATTGCTGAACGTCTTGAGCATCTCCAGGATGTAGCCGCCGTTGTAACCGATCGTCAGTTCTTCACCCTCGTAATCGATGGGCATTTCCTCCGCGGCTTCCCCGGCTCCCTGGTATTCCGCCAAAATGCTCAAGCGGCCGGGATTGAATTTCATCTTCACTTGACGGGTCTGGGAATCGGACAACACCAGGATGCGGCGCAACGAGGCGATGAAGTCGTCACGTCGAATGATCGCATTGAGGGGGCTCAAGGCCGGAATCACGCGTTCATAGTC
The DNA here is from genome assembly GCA_964417675.1 of uncultured bacterium. Taxonomy (GTDB): domain Bacteria; phylum Eisenbacteria; class RBG-16-71-46; order CAIMUX01; family WJJG01; genus CAYQJL01. The sequence continues at coordinate 17,375 of CAYQJL010000266.1, forward strand.
GGGGAACGGGCCTTCCAACAGCCGACTGTACAACTCCGTGCTTCCGACCGAGAAACGCGCGTAGCTCTTCGATCCACTGATCTCCACATCGCCGTCGGCTTCTCCGAACAGGCGGAGCAACTGATTCAAGGCTTTCGGTGGCAGGAGCAGGTCGCGCTCCTGCTTGTAGGCGCCATCCAGGCCGACCCGTGCAAGACGGTGGCCGTTGGTTGCCACCATGCGCATCCGACTCTCTTTGATCTCCATGAACACGCCGGTGAGTTCGGGGCGGGTCTCGTCCGTAGACACGGCGTAGAGGGTCCGGCGGATCATCTTCTCGAAGGTCTGCGGGGCAATCCCCACATGCTTGCCGCCCGAGATGTCGGGCAGCTCGGGAAAGTCCTCAATCGGTGCGCCGACAAAGCGGTAGCGGCCACGGGCGCAAGTCAGATTGAGTTTGGCTTCATCTCCAGTCAGGGACACTTCCTGGTCCGGCAGCTCCCGAACGATTTCGAACAGCCGGCGCGCCGATACGGCGACCTTGCCTTCCTCTTCCACCTGGGCCGTCCTTCGCGTGCGCACGGAGATATCGAGGTCGGTGGCCGTCAGGGTCAGACTTCCATCCTTGTTGACATCGATGAGCACGGTCTCGAGAATAGGCAGTGTACTCTTGCTGGGAACCACATTGGCGACGACATGCAGAGCCTTCTGCAGTTCACCCTGCATCAACGCAAACTTCATGCACCCACCTCTCTTCTGTACGAGGCCTCATAGCATCTTCGAGGCCATCTTCGAGGCCATCTCCGAGGCCATCTCCAGCCACCAGCCTGGTGGCACATCCCCGACGCACCACAGCCCGTCAATCTATGTCAGGCAAGCCCTCATTAATAGGAAGCCAGGCGGAAGTAGTCGCAACTACCCCTGAAGAAGGAACTCCCCACGCTCATTGCAGACTTCAGCAGAGTGTAGGAAAGCGCGCCGTTCCTGTAAAGATGAATCTGCCTCCCTGACACCGACACTGGCCTTTTTAAATGACTGTATTTCAATGAATTACGGGTGTTGCTGGTTCCCGGGAGCGCCTCCTCACAACCTCCGCGCGCAGGCTGCATCCGAGTTGGCCGATAAGACTCCGCGGCCCGCGCTCAACGCCCCGCCCGGCATGCGATGTTGCTCCCGGCCGGCGCTCTCGCCACACGCTTGCCGGCGTTACGACAGCCTGTGTTACAACACTGGAGACGGATCGAATCTGATGCCCTTGCGCTCCAAGTTTTCCTTTACCCCGCTCGCTGTTCTATTCTACATCAGGACGAATAGGAGGAGGAGGCAGTGAAAAGTATGACGGTGATGGTTCTGCTGATCGCCCTGCTGGCCGGATTGGCGTCCGGCCTGGGCGCTTTTCTAGACAACGGGCCTGGGAGTTACCCGTATGAGTCGATCCGTGGTGAAACGGTCACCATCTACGGCAGGGGTCTGTACCAGCACATGTCCACACAGCCATGGGTATGTACAACACAATGTATCTGGTCTACGTGGCCTTGCTGGGGCTCTCCTTCTTTGCGCTCCTGACGTCCCTGCTCTCCTTTGACCTTTCCTCCGTTTCCGGCTGTTTCGGGAAGCCGACTCCAACGAGGTTCGTGGGCGGCTTCCTCATGGGAAGCTCCGTGGCGGTCGGCCTGATGTGGCTCGGCGTCGCAGTGCCGCCCCTTCTGGACGGAACGATCTATCCTCCGTCACTTCAGCACTACACGACCCTGATTGTTCAAGGGTTCGACCTGGGACTGCTTCTGCCCCTGGGATTCGTTTGCGGATTCATGCTCATGCGGAATAGGCCCATCGGTTACCTGGGGGAAACTGTATACATCGTGTTTCTGGCTATCATGATGACCGCGCTGTCGGC
>CAYQJL010000267.1:0-5100 GCA_964417675.1 uncultured bacterium
CGGGGGCGGGCGGGCCGGGGCGGCCGGGGCGGGAGTGCCTAACCTAGATGTTCTGCGCGGCCGGTGCGGTGCGGGGGCCTTGGGCACAGCCCCGGCGGCTGGAATGAGTCACAATGCGATCTTCCCGGGGGCCTCCCTCAAGCCGTTCGGGCCGGATGCCGAATGGAAGAGGAGAGTGCGGGGGAGATGCGGAGGAGACGCGGAGGAGAGAAAGTGCCTCCGAGGCCAAGTTGCCATGTCTCACATCCAAGGGGGACACCGTGAAACGTTGCCTGCAAGTCATTGTGGCTGAGTCGGAAGACTCCCGATTCATCCGCAGCCTCGTGCCCCGGCGCCGGCGGATCCGTCACGTCGCCGGTGAGCAAGAATGCCTGGATCTGGCCTATGCCGGCGGGGGCGACATCATGCTGCTGGACATGGTGGACCCGGCTTTTGCCGAACCGGAGTTCGTCAGCCGTCTCCGCTTTGTATCGCGAAGCGCCTTCCCCATTGTCGGCATCGCTCCGAGCGCGGTGGCGGAACCGGATCGTTGGCTGCGGGCCGGGATGGCGGAGATCCTCTACCGAGACATGCTGACACCGTTCCTGCTCGACCGGGCCGTCCGGCATTGGGTGAAGCACCACCGGCTGAAGCACCGTCTCTTCGAGGCCAACCGCCGGGCCTTGACCTGGTGGAAGGATCTCGTCTCGGTCCTGGATGAGGTGCGCCTGCGATTGGAGAAGGGTGGCGATTCGCTGGATGCCTACCTGACACTGCTGGATGCCAAGGAAGAACAGCATCCCTCTCTGCGTCGCAAGACCATTGAGCATGCCCGCCAGCAGCTCAGTGAGCTTGATCAGCTGGCGCAGGAACTGGACGTGGCGGCCCGCACGATCCAGCTCGAGGGCATCGAACGCAGCAAGGATCAGCCGCGCAGCGCCCAGAAGACGCTCTTCAGCGCAGAGTCCCTCGTGGAATCGGCCGTGGAAGAAGAACGCTCCCGTTCACTCGACCCACCCTCGTCGAGGGGATCGGAATACCCCCGGTTCGGTACCTAGGGGCGTGCCGCGCCACGAGCATGCTCCCGGCCGCCGGGCCTGGGAGGGAACTGGCCCTGCAGCGGAACTCTGACCGCTGCAGGCTTTTTCTATGCGGCCGGGTGTGGCATGCTGGGGGGGCGATACGCCGGATTGCGGCCGCCTTGCCCGCCCGGGGCAGAGGCCGGCGCGTCGAAACTCCGCGGAGCCGCGGGAGAGGAGTCCTTCGCCATGGTCGGTCGACATCCGCGCGTGTGGTTCGGGGTGGGCAGCCTTGGCCTGTTGCTCTCGATGCAGATGGCCGGGTGTGGGGATGGGCGGGACGTTCGCATCCCGGAAGCCGGTCCGCTGGCACAACCCTGGTTTGCCGGGACTGGGACCCCGGGGGCCAGCGTGCTGCTCGTGACGCTCGATACGACGCGCGGCGACCGGCTGGGCTGTTATGGATACAACCTGCCCACGACGCCGCATCTCGATGAGCTCGCCGCCGAGGGCGTGCTGTTCTGGCACGCGATCAGCCCCGTGCCGATTACCCTGCCCTCCCACGCGACGATTCTCACCGGTCTGAACCCCAATGAGCACGGGATTCGCAACAACGGCACCTTCGTGCTCGCACCGGAGTTCGTGACCTTGACCGAGGTCCTCGCCGGGCAAGGCTATGCCACCGGGGCGACGCTGGGGGCCTTCCCCGTGAGCGCCCGCTTCGGTCTCGATCAGGGCTTCGATCATTACGATGACGATTTCGGAGCTGACCGGTCCGCAACGGGCTGGGGATGGGCGGAACGGCCCGCCAGCCAGGTGACCGATCGCACGATCGACTGGCTGCGCATGCATCGCGACCAGCCTTTCTTTCACTGGGCCCACTACTTCGATCCGCATGCGCCCTACGAGGCGCCGAGCGAGTACCGTGGTCGCTTCAGCCATCCCTACGATGCGGAGATCGCTTACATGGATGCCGAGATCGGCCGGCTCCTGGATGCGATGGCGCAGATGGGGCTGCGTGAGCATACCTGGATCTTGGTCGTGGCCGATCATGGGGAGGCGTTGGGGGAACACGGCGAGCCGACCCACAGCATCTTCATCTATGATGCCACGCAGCGAGTGCCCTGCCTTCTGATTCCACCCGCGGAGTACACGGACTTGGACCGGGAGGCGATTCAGGGTCGGGTGATCCACGAGGTGATCACGCTGCGCGACCTGGCGCCCACCCTGGTCAACGCTCTCGGGCTCGGGCCGCAAGCCCTGCCCGCCACGGGTTCGAGCTTGCTGCCCCTGCTGGCCGGCGAGTGGGGTGGACCGGGGGTAGCCTATCTCGAGAGCCTGGCGCCGTATCTGGAGCATGGCTGGTCGGAACTGCGCGGGGTGCGCACGGCGGACTGGTCCTACATACGGGCGCCGCGGCCCGAGCTCTATGACCTGGACGCGGATCCCCATCAGCTGGTCAACCTGGCAGAGCGCAAGCCGGGTGTTCTGAGACATCTGGAGGCCTGGTGCGCCTTCTTCGTCGAGAGCGGCGGCTCCGACCTGGTGCTGCAGATGCCGGATGCCGAGACGCTGGAGCGGTTGAGGAGTCTGGGCTACATCGCCAATCCCCAGCCATCCGGAAGCTCGGTCAATGACAAGGATCCCAAGGAGTACACCGGCGTGCTGGCGCGCATCTCCCAGGCGCGGGCCGCGGTGCAGACCCAGCAGTTGGATCAGGCGCGCCGCCACTACGAGGACGCGCTGTCGATCGATCCCGACAACAGCGCGATCCAGCGTGAACTGGGCGCTGTCCATCTTCAACTGGGAGAAGGTGAGCGCGCCCTGGCCGCGGCCGATGCGATTCTGGCGCGCTTTCCGCAGGATTGGGATGCGCACCTGCTGCGCATTCGGGGCCTGATCCTCGGGCAGAGATTCGATGAGGCCGAGACCGCGCTGATGGTCTATCTGGACTCGGCTCCCTATCCCCGCGACGGGGAGGAAGTCTATGCCCGCCTGCTGGCCCAGATGGAGCGTGTCGATGAAGCCCGCGCCTTTCTGGCGCAGCGTCGCGGGAAGGGCAGCGCCCCGGCCGCGGATTGGGCGACCCTGGCCGAGGTGGAATGGGCGGCCGGCAATCGCGAACGGGCCCATGACGTGGCCCGCGAGGCCCTGGCGGCCGATTCCCTGCAGGCCGGCGCCTGGGGGATGATTGGGGAGTACCTGGCCGAACAGGGCATCGCGGAGTTGGAGGCCGGCCGGGGCGAGGCCGCGGCGCTTCTGTTCCAGCAGTCGCGGAATCACCTCGAGCGGGCCATCGGTCTGGATGCCAGCGAGCCGCGGGCCGCGTTCCGGCTGGGCTGGTTCGCATCCCGCGACGGGGATGCGCGCCGGGCGCTGGACCTGTATCAGCGATCCCTCGCGCGTGCCCCCCAGCAGCCCGAGGCGCACTACAATCTGGCCAACCTTCTGCAGCGGCTCAATCGTCCCGCTGATGCGCTCACCCATTACGACCGGGCGATCGCGCAGGGGATGGATGTGCCCAATCTGCATGTCAACCGCGGTGTCGTGCTGGCCATGATGGGACGCCGGGAAGAGGCCGCGGCGGCCTGGCGGACAGCATTGAGTCTCAATCCGGATCCGGAGACGGAGCGGGGAATCCGGCAGAACCTGCAAAGGCTCGGTCTGTAGACCCAGCTTCGCAGCGCCTCTTGCCACCTTCTCTGCGGCCTTTCCCGGGGCCTCTTCTGGGCTTCTTCCGGGGCCTCTTCTGGGCCTCTCCTGGGGCCCTCTTCTGGGCTTCTTCTGCCGGCCTCTTCTCGGGCCTTTTCTGGGGCCTCTTCTGCCGGCCTTTTCTGCGCCCTCACGATCGCCGGCTGCCGCGGGGGCCGCGAGGCATCCGTGGGTCGATTGCCTCGCGTGCCAGACCGCCTGAGTCGCTGCGGTCGTCACAGCGCCGCGGGGGCCGCGCCCGCTATGTGGACTCGCCGCCGGAATCGGGTCCCGGTACAAGGCGGCATCAGACGGGATCAGATTCTGACACGCTTCATCGCCGCAATGTGTTGTAATACAAGGAGTTGACTCCGGACCCCGGGGTCCGGAGCTAAGTTATTTGTGGATAGAGGTTTGCGCCATTCAGGCTGGTCAAAGATCTCTCAAGGTGCTGCAATACAATCAGTTATCACTTTCGGTCTCCAGGCCGATTCTCCGCGGGCGGTGCAGTTGGCGGACTGACCTGCATCCATCGCAAAGTCCCGCCCAGACGGAGCGATCGACGGCGGGCCGACACCCCCTGCATGGGGGCTGTCTTCTTTGGGGAGAAACGGAACCTTGCTTCTGTCCGACAAAGCATGTGCATTTCTGACCAAATCAACTTCACCAAAATGAGGTCAAGGCTCACCTGTGGCATCGTCTCTTCTGGGCAAAGACAAGTCGTGGACTGCGAACGTACCTGTCGGAGAGGCACAACGCAGGGTTTTGCTGCGGTCGCGGCCAGCGGAGCCGGCTTGGCGCGACCTTGGCCGCTGCCCCGCACCCTCCAAGACCTAGCCGAATCGGCCCCCGCGATCCTGGGACCTGACAAGAGCGACCGGCCGCTAAAACGGTTTGTTAGACTGTCTGATCGCCGAAGCTACTCCTCGCAGCCAAGGCCCAATACATCGCCAAACGTGATGAAGTCCAACAATCCTGTGTTTCCGTCGTTGTCGAAGTCCGTGCATCCAGGTATTCCGGCACCATACATGGATCCGAGAGCAATGAAGTCTGCAAGATCAACATGACCACTCCCGTCTACATCTGGGCTCTTCGCGTGGGAGTAGGACCGAATGGTCTCGCCTTGCGCACGAACTAGAACGCTCTCCGAGTCATGCACGCAGCCACCCACAGGTAATGCGAAGTACACGAATCCATCCGCGTCCGTACTTCCAGAAAGGAGTGTGGATCGACAGAAGTGAAGAGAGTCTTCGTCCAGGAATACGATCTCTACGTAGGCGTCGGGCCAGGGCTCATGTGCCCCGCGTGTGATCCTGACGGCCACCTGAGCCAGCTCGGGAGGGGAGGAGCCCTCAGGGAAGGGAACGAAAACTGCACCTAGAAACTCGTCCCAGGGGTCCACGAAGCAGAG
>CAYQJL010000268.1:0-3664 GCA_964417675.1 uncultured bacterium
GCGCGGTGATCATGCTGGTCGAGACGAGTCAGGCAACCATGGTGTTCAAGACGCAGCACTTCGAGAGCACGCACCAGAAGATGGTGGTCACCGCGGCCGACACACGCTCGCGGACCGTATACGAGATCAATGGGGAGCCGGCCGCACAGGAGTATGCCCGCATGGTGGGTGTGGACGGCATCGCGTCCCTGAACCCCACCGTCTTCGCCACGCATCCGGTGGTCGTCAGGATCGGTGGCGGCGACTACGTACGTTCCATTCAGAAGGTCGGGGAGCGGGACAGCCTGATCTTCTACTGCGCCATCGATGAAGGCCTGGTTCTGACCCTGGCGCGCGGCACCAACATGGTCCAGGACCTCGACAACCTGTTCGCCGACGTGAACGCGAAGGTCGGCCCCCCACAGCTGATCATCGGGTGCGACTGCATCCTGCGGAATCTCGAAATCCGGCGCGAGCAGCATCTGGAGCGGATCAGCGAGATGATGACCCGGCACAACGTGGTCGGCTTCAGCACCTATGGCGAGCAATTCAACTCCATGCATGTGAACCAGACCTTCACCGGCGTGGCGATTGGAAGGAAGGCAGCCTAGATGAACACGGCCTCCGATCGCCTGCCTCCCGAGCCGGAGCGGATCGCTCAGCTCGAGCATGAAGTCGCCAAGCTGCGCAAGATCAACTCGGTCCTCATGGAACGCGTCGAACGCAGCATGGACGTGCAGGGAAACGCCTTCGCCATGTTCCAGACATCGATCCTTCTGGAAGAACAGATACGGGAACGGACCGCGGCCCTGGAAATGGCCTTGAAGACACTGGAGAAGTTCAATCGTGAGCTCGCCCGCGCCAAGGAGCGGGCCGAGCATGCCAGCCGGACCAAGTCGCAGTTCCTGGCCAACATGAGCCACGAGATCCGAACGCCTCTGAACGGCGTCATCGGGCTGCTCAGCCTGTTGCTGGATGCGGCCCCCTCGCCTCGGCAACGGGACTATCTCCAGGCGGCCACGGCCTCCGCCGACGCCCTGCTCAAACTCATCAACGACATCCTCGACTTCTCGAAAATCGAGGCCGGGCACCTGGACATCGAACAGGTACCCTTCCGCCTGAGCGACCGGATCCGGGATGTGGTGCGGCCCCTGCAGATCCAGGCTCGGGACCGGGGCCTGGAGTTCTCGGTCCAGATTGACGACGAGGTCCCCGACCGCCTCTGCGGGGACCCCAATCGGCTCGGCCAGGTGTTGACCAATCAGCTCGGCAATGCGATCAAGTTCACGACCTCCGGCCACATCCATCTGCGCGTGCGGTTGTCCGGCCCCGCGACAGAGCAATCCGCAGAACTCCTTTTTTCAGTAGAAGATACAGGCATCGGCATCGCCCCCGATAAGCTGCTGACGATCTTCGAGCCCTTCTCTCAGGCGGATGGCTCGACAACCCGGCTCTATGGCGGCACCGGCTTGGGATTGAGCATCTCGGCCCGCCTGGTGGAAGCCATGGGCGGACGCCTCGAGGTCCAGAGCGAGCCGGGCAAGGGCAGCACCTTCTTCTTCCGTCTGCGGATGAGACGACCCGCCACGCAAGCGGCCGAAACGGATCTGGCGGCCTGACCCGGCGGGCCGTGCTCAAGGGGTAGACCTGACGGATCTGAATGTGCTAGTCATTACTGCTCCTATCGAGAGCGACGCCCGGGCCGGGCCGGGTCGCAGCCGGTGGCAAGATTCTGGAGAGGTGTCCGAGTGGTCGATGGAGCTCGCCTCGAAAGCGAGTGGGCCTTTACGGGTCCCGTGGGTTCGAATCCCACCCTCTCCGCAGTCAAGAACGGGGCATTCGCCATGAACGAATGCCCCTCTTCTTTTTGTGCGCTTGGCCGCTGGGCGAGATTGCCCCTGGCGGCCGCCATGGCGGCGATCATCACGGCGATCATCACGGCGATCCTCCTGGCAATGGCCTGCCCTTCCGCGGCCGGTGCCAAGTCCTATCGCATCGCCGAGGTGAGTGTCGCGGCGCACCTGCACGAGGATGGCGCCCTGACGGTGAACGAACGTCGAACCTATCAATTCGACGGCCAGTATCGTTTCGCCTACCAAACCTTCCCCAAGCAGGCCGGTATGTCCGTGGAACAGATCGCGATCCTGGAGGAGGGCCGCGCCTATCTGCGATCCGAGGAAGAAGCGCCGGGCACCTATCGAGTCACCGAGTACGACACGCATTGGGAGCTGCGCTGGTTCTTTTCCGCGCGGGATGAGTCGCGGACCTTCGAGGTGCGCTACCGGGTGGCCGGGCTCGTCAGCCGGCACGAGGATGTCGCCGTTCTGTACTACCAGTTCATCGGAACGCAGTGGTCCCGGGACAACCACCATGTCCGGGTGACCGTGCACCCGCCGCAACCCGCCCCGCCGGAGGAGATCCGACTGTGGACCCATGGCCCGCTCTGGGCGGCGGGAACGATCGGCCACGACGGAACCCTGCTGATCACCTGCGAGAAGGTGCCGCGCGAACGCTACCTGGAAGTTCGTGCGCTCTATCCACCCCGCCTGTTCCCCGGCGTGCGGGAGAGGCAGGGAGCCGTGGCGGCCGGGATCCTGGCGCAAGAGGCACAGTGGGCGAAGGAGGCCAATGAACTGCGCACCCGCCTGCGCGCTCGCGCGGCGCGTACGCAGGAGTTGCACGCGATCGGGGCCTATCTCATGCCGGCCCTGGCGCTGATCCTTCTCGTCGTGTGGTTCGTCATCTTGAGAATCTATGGCCAGCGCAGCGCCGTTGACGATTCGGCCCGCCTGTTCGCCGGCATCCCTTCCGACACCCCTCCCGCGCTGGTTGGATACCTGCTTCACGGTCGGCAGGTTTCGGCCCAGGACCTCATGGCGACTCTGTTCGATCTCGCGCGCCGGGGATTCGTGCGCATACGCCAGGAACCGGTCGTCAAGAGCGGCCTGTTCGGACGTGAGCGCAAGACGGTCGAGTATGTCTGGCAACTCGACAGAGATCGCCTGCGAACGAACGATGGGCACCTGCTTTCCTATGAACGCGACCTGCTGGAGTTCGTCTTTGGAACCCTCGCGGGCGCGCGGGATTCGATCACCCTGTCGGAAATGGTCAAGGCGCGCCGCAAATTCCATGCTTTCTTCCGCACCTGGTCGCGCCTCGTCCGTCAGACCGGCGCCGAGCGGGGATTCTTCGATGAGCACAGCCTGCGCGGCCGCAATCTAGGATTGCTGACCGGGGGGGCCGGCGTCATCAGCGGTGCCGCGGCGATCTTCCTCTTTGGGCCGTGGGCCGCCGTGTTGATCGCCGTGGGCGCCATCCTGCTGCCCTTCTCCATGGTCATTGTCCAGCGAACCCCGGCCGCCGAGGCCGAGGCGCGCCGGTGGAACTCCCTGGCTCGCCATCTCAAGGCCGGCCGCTTCGAGGCGCTCTCCGATCGACTGGATGCCTCCATCGATCGCTACCTCGTCTATGGGGTCACCTTGGGAATCGGCGGCAAGAAGCTTCAACGGATGGCCGGCCACGTCCCGGATGCCGAGCTGCGGGCCGGGCTGCCCTGGTTCGTGATCGCCCACGCGGGTGGATCGAGCGCGGGCGGACCGGACCTGGCCGGCTCGTTCGCCGGCGCCTTCTCGGCCATGGTGGCCTCCACCGCCTCCTCGACCAGCAGCGCCAGCGGCGCGGGCGG
>CAYQJL010000269.1:0-17473 GCA_964417675.1 uncultured bacterium
CATGGGCGCGGGTCCCGTGCCGCGCAGGCTCCCGAACCGAAGATCGTTCAGGGGCCGCGGCTGTTCCGCGGAGCCTGGACGCCAGCACTCGGGGGATCCGCGCAGCTGGGAAGGGGGATGCGGTGCGCTGTTCGTATGACAAGGACCCGGGTCTGTCCGCGGCCGTGTTCAACCTTCTGGACGAGGTCTTCCCGGGTTTGAGCAGCGCCGCCGGTGCCATGCGTGCATTGGGTGCATGCTGGGAAGAGGTCTCGACTCCCTACGTGCGCAAGGAAGACGGGCGGATCGTCGCACACGTGGGTGTCATCGAGCTTCCCCTGGTGCTGATGGGCGCGCCGGTCAGGGTCGGATCGGTCCACGCGGTGGCGACGCACCCGGATCATCGCCGGCGGGGATTCTATCGCGAGCTGATGCAGGAGGTCATCGCCTCCACCAGCCGGCGCTTCGATGCCCTGCTCCTGACAACCGAGAACCCCGAGTACTACGAGCCGCTCGGCTTTCGCAGGATCCCGGAGAGCTACTTCCGCCTGCCCCTATCCCACCCCGGAGGCGACACCGAACCGCGGAGGTTTCGCTTCGAGGACCGCGGGGATGTCGCGCTTCTTCAACGGCTGATTGCGACGCGGCAACCGGTCTCGCGGATGGCCGGCCTGGGACCGGCGTATGCGGTCTTCTGCTTCAATGAATGCCATCGCGGGCTGCTGTACTCGGAGGCACTGGACGTCGCGCTCGCCATGGAACTCGCGGGCGACCGACTCATCCTCTTCGATGTGGCGGGACCGTCACTGCCTTCTCTCGCGGCGTTGCTGGACTGCGTCCCGCGGCCGATCTCCGAGATCATCTTCCGCTTCTCGCCCGACCGTTTCGCTCCGCGGGCGCAGGCCGTCGAGTACCTCCCGGACTACGGGGGGCCCTCCTATCTCATGGTTCGCGGCCCCTTGGCCGTCGAAGGCCGGCCCTTCTCGCTGCCGCGCTCCGGCCGAACCTAGGGCCGATCAGGCATCCCAGATGAACTGCGGCCGCGCAGGGCTATCTCCCACCTGTTTCAGATGTACGCCGAAGACAGCATGGACCGCCGCCGCCGTCAGCGCGTCCCGCGGGCTCCCGGTCCCTACGATCACCCCATCGCGCAGGAGCAGAACACGATCACAGAAGCAGGCCACCAGATTGACATGGTGGTCAGCCACCAACACGGCGCGCCTCTCCTCGTGGGCCAGTCGCCGCAGGTGGAGGTAGATATCGCGCTGAAACCTCAAGTCCAGGCTGGCAACCGGCTCATCGAGCAGGAAGACGCCGGCGTCCTGCGCCCAGGAGCGGGCCAGCAGGACCCGCTGGCGCTCGCCGCCGCTCAAGGTGGCCAGGGGCCGGTGACGCAGCGCGGTCAAGTCGAGCAGCGCAATGGCACTGTCAATGGCCGCCCGGTCCTTCGCTCCCAGCGGCCGGGCGGGTCCAACCCAGGGATAGCGCCCGAGGCTGACGGCTTCCTCCACCGTGATCTCGATGGTGACGTCGGTGAACTGCGGGACCAGCGTCAAGCCGCGGGCGATCTCGCGGCGGCTCATTCGGCGCAAGGGCCTGCCGTGCAGATCGACTTCGCCGGAGGCCAGCGGCCCGATGCCGCTGAGTGCATGCAGCAGGGTGGTCTTGCCTGAGCCATTGGGGCCGATGATCGCCGTGAGCTCGCCGGCCCGGAAGGTGCAGTCGATGTTCCTGAGGACCGTGTGCCCGTCGTAGGCCACCCTCAAACTGCGGGCCTGCAGAGCGGCCGGATCCACGCCTGGGTCTGGGCCTGTGGTCATCCTGGTGGGCCTCCGCCATACGCCTCCGGCGCGAGAGATCAGTCCCCCGTTCCGAAGTCCACCCGCGGCGCGCTCTGTGCCTCGGCGGGAGCTTCATAGAGCGCCGCGCGCTCGAACCCGAAGAAGCCGGCGATCAGGTTCCCGGGAAACATCCGAATCGCCTTGTTGAAGATCTTCACGGCGTCGTTGTAGCGCCGGCGTTCGACGGCGATGCGATTCTCCGTGCCGGCCAGCTCGTCCTGAAGCGCCATGAAATTCTGATTCGACTTGATCTCCGGATACCGTTCCACCACCAGCAACAGGCGACTCAGCGCGGATGACAGCTCCTGGTTGGCGGAAATCTTATCCGGGATCGAGGTCGCACCGCCAACCCTGGACCTGGCTTCGGCAACACCCAGGAACACGTCCTGTTCTTGCCTGGCGAACCCCTTGACCGTTTCCACCAGATTCGGAATGAGGTCGTAGCGGCGTTGAAGCTGATTCTCCACCTGGGCCCACTGGGTCTGCACGTCTTCATCCTTGGAGACGAGCTGATTGCGATAGCCGACGACCCAACTCAGCAAACCCACCGCGATGATCAGGATCAGCCCCAGGACGACCAGAGCGACGATGGCAGGACGTTTCATGATTTCCCCCTACTGCTCAGGCACCGGAGCGGGACCGATTTCATGAGCGTCCGCCCAGGCCATGAGCCTCTCGATGGCACGTACATACTCAGACAGCAGCTCCACGAGTTCGTCCCTCGGCGGCGCCTTCTTCTCCACCCGGACCTTGGCAAGCCGGTGAAACAGCACGGCGTCTACCCCCAGCATCGTACCGGCCGCCTCGATCAGATCGTGTCCCCACAAAGCGTGCGGTTCGTTCACGACGAACAGCAACCCCTGGAAAACCGCCGTGAACGCCGGCAGCGACGATCGAACGAGATCCTGCATCCGGCCGCGCCGCCTACCGCAATCGACCAGGCCGGCCCTCAAGTGCAGCAGGTTGCCGCGCAGCTCCCGTTCACACTGCAAGCGAATGGACTCCCGGTCGAAGGTGAGCGTCTTGATCACATCCACGCCCGACACCACGCGATAGGCCGCCTTCATGGAGAGAAACTCCAGGGGATAGGAATCCAGCGCGCGCTCCACACTGGCAAGCTGCATGAAGATCGGCGTCGCAATGCGCTGCTTGGCCCATGTCTTGGACAGCGATTGCAGATCCATCAACTTGTGCGGCGGCAGGTCGCTCCCCAGCACCAGGAAGTTCAGATCCGACCGGCCGGGCACGAAGTCATCCCGCACCGCACTGCCATACAGAACGATCGCGGAAAGGCTGGCGCCCCAGTGATCCTGCATCTGCTTCGCAAACGCGGCGATCTGTGTCTCGATGTCCCTGCCCACGCTGGACCTCCCTGTGTCTAGTATCCCCGGCCGGCGCCGCCGCCGCCGCTGCCGCCGCCGCCAAATCCGCCGAAGCCTCCGCCGAACCCGCCGCCCATGCCGCCCGAACGGCGCCCGCCGCCCATGATCAACATCAACAGCAGGAGACGGGGATGGCGAATCGCCAGATAGAGAAACAGCGGCGCCAGGAGCAGCGCGCCCCAGGGGAAGCCGCCCGACTCCGATGGCTGGCCGCTCGCGGTGCGCCCCGTGGATCGATAGGCATCCTGCCCGGAGCTCGCACTCGAATCCGCGGCCAGGTGCCGGCCGAACTGGAGCAGGCCGCTCTGGTACCCGGCATAGAAATCGCCCGAGCGCAGGTGCGGCATCACGGCTTCGTCGAGAATCGCTCCCACGCGCGCATCCGGCAGGACTCCTTCCAGGCCGTACCCGGTCTCCACTTCGATCCGCCGCTCCTGAAGAGCGTGCATGATCAGAAGCCCGCGGTCATTCGCCGCCCGGCCCACGCCCCAGGCCTCGAACAGGCGATTGCGCACCTCATCGATCGGCTCGCCCTCGAGACTGGTAAGAATCACCAGGGCGACCTGTGCACCGGTCTCCCGATCGATGTGACGGCAAAGCTGTTCAAGCTGGGCGGCCTGCGACCGGGACAAGGAGTTGGCGAAGTCATTGACATACCCGCGCGGGGGCGGAATGCGCAGCTCGCCCATGCGCAGGCCGCTCGATCCCTGCCCCAGGGCCGAGGAACACAGGCACGCCGCTCCCAGCCCGAGAAGGAAGAGGGCTCTCCAGATGATCAGGTGTCTGCGTGCAGGATTCAATCTTCCTCGTTTCCTATGCCTGATGGGACACCAGGCGCTCCAACAGGTCCAGGTACACCCGCTGGTGTGTCGCCCAGCGATAGCGTCCCAAGAATCGTTCGCGTGCCTCGGCGGCAGTGCTGTCCACCGCCGCGTAGTTCTCGATGGCCCAGGCGATCCGGTCGGCCACTGCTTCCGGGGTATCCTCCGCGATGTAGAGCGGGCTGTCCTCTCCAAAGTAGTACCGCACCGTGCGCGTCGGCACCACCAGCGCGGGCACGCCCAGCACGAGATATTCTATCAGCTTGGTGGGCAGCATGAAGTCGGTTCCGGGATCCAGACGGGTGGCCAGAACCCCCAGATGCGCCTTCTCGATCCGCGGAATGATCTCCTCGATCGGCTCGAATCTCCCCGAGATCTCGATCCGGCCGCCGAGGCCGGCCGTGGCCACCATGCGGCGCAGCTCGGGAAGCTGATCGCCCTCCCCATAGACGTCCAAGCGCAGGTGCGGATAGCGACTCTCGAGCATCTTCACGGCCCGTACGACCAGGTCCACCCCCAATCGGTGGGCCAGGGTGCCGTGGTAGACTAGCCGGAACCGTCCATCCTCGGGCGGCGTACGCGTGTGCGCCCCGTGAAACAGCTTCTCGTCCGGAAGGTTGAGCAGCACCGTCACCTTCTCGGATGCGATGCCATGTTGCACCAGCAGATCCCGCTTGGGGTGCTCGGCGGTCAAGACGGCATCGGCCATGCGCGCCGACCCGACCTCGATCGCCCGGATGAGACGGATCTTCCAGTGCGACGCGGGAAGCCCGAACTTGCTCATATAGAGCTCGGGCATGACGTCATGAACATCGAGGATGACCTTGGCCCCCATGGCCCGGGCGACCTGTCCGGCCCACACCATGAAGTCCGGCATCGTATTGATGTGGACGACCTGGAATCGCCGTCGACGATGATCCCGCGTCACCGCCGCCAGGGACAACCACAGGAACCGCAGATAGCTCATCATGTATGCGGCGCTGCTCGCGCCGCGGTAGCGGTCCATGGGCAGTTCGTGAAGAACAATGCCGTCCTGGTCGGTTTGGCGGGCCCGGCCGCCCCTGGCCAGCGCGTAGAAGTGCACCGCCCACCCGTGAGAAGCGGCCAGGGTCGCCTCCCGCCGACAGCGCGGATCGGTCCGGTAGTGGGTGTAGGCGATCATGGCGATACGCCTGGATGGCTGGCCGGCGACGGATACGATCGGTTGCCCCTCCCTGGACACGGCGCTACTCTTGCGCCGGATTCGGCTGCCCGCGGTGCGTCCACGCGACTCCGTGGCAGAAGCGGCAGCATATCACTTCGCGGCCTGGGGAGCGACCATGGGATCCGTGCTGACAGGGCTTGATCGCGTGTTGCAGGAAGGAGTCCGGCTCCCCGGCCAGGGTCGTTTCGGCTTGCTCTGCAACGCCAGCACTCTGTCACGCCAGTGGATTCCCACGGCCGAGGCCCTGCATGATCTGGCAGGGGGAAGGCTTGCCCGGATCTTCTCCCCCCAGCACGGATTCATGGCCGAGAAACAGGACAACATGATCGAATCCGCCGACACCGTTCATCCTCTGTTGCATGTACCGATCGTGAGTCTGTATGGGCGCCGCCGGGATCCGGCGCCCGGCACACTCGCGGATCTGGACGCACTGTTGATCGACATCCAGGATGTGGGCACGCGGGTCTACACCTTCCTGAATACGGCGCTGCTTTGCCTGCAGCGCGCGGCCGAAGCCGGCCTGCCGGTGATCGTGCTCGACCGCCCCAATCCGCTGGGATCGCGGCGCGAGGGCCCGGTGCTGACCGCCGGGTTCACTTCTTTCGTCGGCCTGCTGGACATCCCCCTGCGCCACGGCCTGACCGCGGGGGAGCTGTGCCGCTATGGGGCCTGGCGGCTCGGCCTCCCCGGCCGCGGCTCCGGCTTCCTGGACGTCGTCCCGCTGTCGGGGTGGTCGCCGTCCCCCGAGGGAACCCATTCGTACCATGACCAGACCGGTCTTCCGTGGGTCTCGCCATCCCCGAACATGCCCACGCTGGAGAGCGCGATCGTCTACCCCGGCCAGGTCGCCCTGGAAGGCACGAACCTCTCCGAAGGCCGCGGCACCACCCGGCCGTTCGAGTACTGTGGGGCGGCCTATGTGGATCCGGCGGCGGTGCGCGATACCCTCCGGAACTGGGGATGCCTGGCAGGCGAGTCACGGCCTGCCTCCAGCGGCCCGCGCAGCACCGCCTGGGGCCGGGAGGGAAGCGTGTTGGATGGACTGATGCTGCGCGAGATCGCCTACGAACCGACCTTTCACAAGGATGCCGGAGAATCCGTGCGCGGATTCCAGCTTCATGTGATGGACCGCAACCGCTACCGGCCGGTCGCCGCGTCCGTCGCCCTCATCGCGGCGATCCGCGCCTGTCACGCTGAGGCCTTCGCCTGGGCGGAGCCGCCCTACGAATACGAGCATGACCGACTGCCGATCGACCTGATCTTCGGCACCGATGAGGTCCGGCGGGCCATCGAAGAGGGCCTGGCTCCTGATGCGATCGCCGGCCGCTGGACCGGCTCCGTGGAAGCCTTCGAGAAACGGGTCGGCCCCCACCTCCTCTATCGCTGACGAAGGGAACCGTCGCGCATGACCGATTGTCTCCTCCTCGCCGCGGGCTACGGGATCCGGCTGCGGCCGTTGACCCTCGCGATTCCCAAGGCCCTGCTGCCTCTCCATGGAGTCCCGCTCCTGGGCGTGCATGTCCACCGGCTGCTCGGATCCCCCCTCCCCGGCGGGCGGATCGTGATCAACGGCCACCATCTCGCCGCGCAGATCGAGACCTATCTGTCGCGGCATCCGCGGTCCGACCGCCTGCGCTACTCCTTCGAGCCGGAGATTCTCGGCACGGGCGGTGCCCTGGTCCGTGCCCGGGAAGAGCTGGCCAGCGACCCCTTCGTGGTCATGAATGCCGATGCACTGTTCAACCCTCCGCTGGCCGAGGCGATCCCCTTTCACATCCGGGGAGGATTCCTGGCCACGATGATCCTCACCGACCAAAGGCTGCACCCGAATGTAGTTGTACAGAAGGACCGGGTCGTGCGAATCGATCGGGATCGCTGCGTGGCCGGCGCCATGACCTTCACCGGCACGCACATCGTCTCCCAGAGCCTGGTCGCGCGAATGGCGGACCGCACGGCAGAGCGGATGGCGGACCGGATGGCGGACCGCACGGCAGACCGCACGGCAGACCGGATGGCCGGGCGCACCCCCCGCCGGGAGGGCCGCGCGGCCGAGCTGGCCTATCATGACATTCGGGATACCTATGACGACCTGGCCCGGGAGGGCCGCCTGGGCGCCTATGTCGTCAGCGCCGCGTACCACCCGCTGCTGGATGTGGGCTCGCCGGCCGCCTATCTCGAGGCGCATCGGCTGTGCGGCGGCCCGCAGGCCGCCCGCTACGGATTCGATCCGACCCTGCGGCCGCCTCCCCATCCGCGGCTGGAAGGATTCGGCTACATATCGGACCGCGCCACGGTTTCCGAGCCGGCCCGCGTCGCGGATTCGGTAATCCTGAGCGAGGCGACCGTGGAACCCGGGGCAGACATCCGGCAATGCGTGATCGCGAGCGGCTGTGTGGCCAGAGGGTCCCTGCGCAGAGTCCTGTTGGCGCCCGGGGGCACCGCTACGATCTGTCTGGCCGAGCGGGGATCCCAACTCCCCGATTTTCCGTGAGATCCGTTTGTGTGTCCATGCGTCTTCCGTGCATCTAAGGTGCGTTCGCCATGCATGTTATCCGCCACCCCGATCATCCGGCATCATGATCGTGTGGGTAGGTTCCGAGTATTAAGGGCGTGCCGTTGGCCTTACACCGGGGCCTCGCCTGCAGCATACAAACGTGATCCTTGAGACTGGACCTCCTCACATCCCCACCGGTGAAGACAGCGCCCCCAGGGCGATGGCGTGTGGATGCTCGAAGAGGAGGACCGTTCCATGTTCTCGAAGATCAGTCTGCAGGCGAAGCTGTTGATTCTGGGTGGTGTTCTCACCGCCCTACCCATGGTGACGCTGACCTTCTTTGTACTCTGGCAGAACCAGAAGATGGTGGACGTGGCCGCGGAGGAGAGTGCCCAGCTCGCCGTCACCGACCTGGATCACATCGTCACCAATGTGCTGGCCATGTGCGAGATTCAGGAGGACTTCCTTCAGAAGAAGATGCTCTCCGATCTGGCCGTCGCGCGGGGTCTGATGCGGGAAACTGGCGCGGTGCGCCTGACTTCGGAACAGGTGCAGTGGAGTGCGGTCAACCAGTTCACCCATGATGTGCGGTCCGTGAACCTACCGCGAATGCTGGTCGGTGATACCTGGCTGGGACAGAACAGCGCCGCAAATCGGATGTCGCCGATCGTGGACGCCGCTCAGCAGGAGACCGGGAGCACCTGCACGATCTTCCAGAAGATGAACCCCGCGGGTGATATGCTGCGTGTTTGCACAAACGTCTTGAACAAGGATGGCTCCCGCGCGATCGGAACCTACATTCCCGCCACGAACCCGGACGGAACCCGAAACCCGGCGATTGCTTCCGTCATGGGAGGCCAGACATACACGGGCCGCGCCTATGTTGTCGATGGATGGTATGTGACCACCTATGAACCGATCCGGGACGCGTCCGGCGAAATCACCGGCATGCTCTATGTCGGTGTGCCGGCCGATGCGCGCGGCAGCTTCCACGAGCAGGTCGTCGCCACGGAAGTCGGCACCACCGGCTATGTCTACATTCTGGACGGCGATGGCAACTATGTCATTTCCGCGGGGGGAACTCGCGACGGCGAGAACATCTGGGCCGCCAAGGACGCGGACGGAGCCTTCGTCATCCAAGACATCGTTCACAAGGCCCAGCGCCTGAGGGGCCGCCAGATCGGCGAACATGTCTACGCCTGGACGAACCCCGGCGATCCCGTGCCGCGCGACAAGATCGCGCGCCTGGCCTACTATGAGCCCTGGGACTGGACGATCGGCGCGGGCTCCTACCTCGACGAGTTCCAGCAGGCCGAGAATCGCATCAAGGCCCTCAACCGCACAACCGCCACCATTCTGGGCGCGGTGTCCCTGGGAGCTCTGGTCCTGGCCCTGGTGGCCTGGATCTTCATGTCGCGCGGCCTGACCCGTGTCATGAAGAACATCGTCGAACAGCTCCATGAAGGCTCCGACCAGGTGGCCTCGGCTGCCGGCCAGATCGCGAGCGCCGGGCAGTCCCTGGCCGAGGGCACCAGTGAACAGGCCAGCGCGATCGAGGAGACCTCCGCAAATCTGGAGGAAATCACCGCCATGTCCAAGCAGACCGCGGAGAATGTCACGGCCGCCCGCGAGCTGGCCGAAACCGCCCGCCAGGGAACCGACCAGGGCACCGCGGCCATGCAGCGAATGTCGCAGGCCATCTCCGACATCGAGCAGTCCTCGACCGAGACCAGCAAGATCGTTCGGACCATCGATGAGATCGCGTTCCAGACCAACCTCCTCGCGCTCAACGCCGCCGTCGAGGCCGCCCGGGCCGGGGATGCCGGGAAGGGATTCGCCGTCGTCGCCGAAGAGGTTCGCAACCTCGCCGGACGCAGCGCGGAGGCGGCCAAGAACACCGCCGACCTCATCGAGCAGGCTTCCCGCAATGCCGAATCCGGTGTTCAGATCAGCACCGACGTGGCCTCCATCTTGGAACGTATCAATCAGGACTCCCACAAGCTGAGTGAGTTGATCAACACCGTCAGCGTGGCCGCCAGCGAGCAAACCCAGGGCATCGAACAGGTCAACGCCGCCCTGTCACAGATGGAGACGGTAACGCAACAGAGCGCCGCCACGGCCGAGGAATCCGCGGCCGCCTCCGAGGAGCTCGGCGCGCAATCGGAGGCGCTCAACGGAATCGTCCGGACGCTCCAGAGGGTGATCCAGGGACATGGCAGGTACCAGAGGTATCGCGCGTCGGACCGCACCGAGCCCTTCGCCTCGCAGGACACGCATGCGGAGCGCGGGGAGACCCGTTCACAGATCGCCGCCTAGCCGTCGCGCGGCCGGCACCGGCGACTCGCGCTCCCTCATCCGGGTGAAGTGGGCGCTGTCCCGGTGGCCTCTTCGCATCACAGAGCCATGGCGTGGCCTCTCGTTGGCCATGCACCCGTGCGCGACCGGGTGCGGGCCGGTCGGTCAAGGAGGCCATGCCATGGCAGACGCATCACGCAAGAACACCCATGAACCCAAGCTCCTCGATCGCGTCCGACCTGCAACCCAAGCTCCTCGATCGCGTCCGGCCTGCAACCCAAGCTCCTCGATCGCGTCCGACCTGCAACCCAAGCTCCTCGATCGCGTCCGACCTGCGATTCGCTTGGCCCGCCATTCTCACGACCGGCGAGGTATGAGCAGTCCTGAAGGAACTCGACTGCCTGTCGTGCTGGCCGCCTAAGAAGCAGTTGGACGCCCAAGGAAGGATGTTCAAGTCCAGGTTTTCGCTAGACCCTGCTGCAGAGCCTTGCTACACTACTAGCCAGACAATCGGGAAAACGAGAACATCAGAGTTAACGTTCGCTCTCGTAGACCGGCGCAGGGCGGCCCAGAATGTGGAGTCTCAACGATGCCTCACCGGCTCTCTCTTGCGTGCCTGCTCACATGCTTGGCTCTTTCCGCACTCACCTGCGGCGATGATGACACTCATCCCAGCACTGCTCCTTCTCCTCAAGCCCGGGTCTATTCATTGTACCCAGATGGGACTGGAGATATGGCGGACATTCAAAGCGCGATCGACGCCGCAGCGGATGGTGACACTATACTTCTTGGAAGGGGACGGTTCACGGGGCCGGGCAATACAGATCTGGATCTGCTCGGTAAGTCCATCCTGATCTTCGGAGAAGGCCAACCCGCCATCTCCTGCACCGTTGACGCCGCAGGCAGCGCTTCTGAGCCGCATCGATGCTTCTCCCTGCGCGCAGCCGCGCATCCGCCCGCCCAGGTCCGCGGACTCGTTCTCACTGGGGGTTATGCCAAGGGAGACGAATCGCACGGTGGATATGGTGGAGCTGTACTGTGCGATCATGCGGATGAAACTGTCTTCCACCATTGCGAATTCATAGGCAATCACGCGGAGGCTGGCGCTGGGGCAGTAGCCTGCCTTGGTACATCTCCTAGCTTCATCGGCTGCAACTTCGAAGGCAATTCCGCCGACTTCGGAGGAGCCATTTCCTGTTCGGACCTTTCCCCAACCATAGTTGATTGCCGATTTGCTCATAACATGGCTGAGACTCGCGGGGCAGCCCTCTATCTGAGCACCTGGCACGGCGTGACCATTAGCGGTTGCACGTTTGTCAGGAACACCGCTGAACAAGGCGGGGCGGTGTATTGCGGTCGCAATGATTGGGGTGTTGTCTGGGTGGATTCCTGTCTGTTTGTCATGAACGAAGCGCTCACTGCGGGCGGTAACATCTACACCAAGAACACATCACTTCACCTCCACAACTCTCTCCTCGTGGGTGGACTTGCGTGCTTTGGTGGAGGCGTGTACGTTTCCGACGCGAACCTGAACGAAAACCCCTCTGCCATCACAGGTTGTACCTTCTGGTCCAATCGCGCCACGCGGATTGGTGGCGGGCTGTATGCGGTCAGCGACAGCCATATGGACATCCGGTCAAGCACATTCGTCAGCAACAGCGGCCCAGATGGGGCCGGAATCGCGTACTCAGGTGCATCTGTTGCCCTGAACCAGTGCATAATCGCATGGAGTCTCGACGGTGCGGCGACGATGCGGGTCGCAGATATGGGCTCGATGGTGCTGTCCTGCTGCGACTTGTATGGGAACGAGGGGGGCGACTGGACCGACCAGATCGCGCCATGGCTGGCACGGGACGGCAATCTGAATGTCGACCCGCTTTTCTGCAATCTGCGTGCCGGAGACTTCCGCCTTCTGCTGACTTCACCTTGCTATGAGACAGGTCCTCCTTGCGGCCTGATCGGGGCCTGGGGGGCTGGGTGCAGTTCCGAGTGTGCCTCGAGCGAGCACTGAGGATCACGCCTTTGGACATGGGTCGGTTCGTCTTGATGTGATAGACACGAATCCAGCCGCCAGGCGCTTGTATGAACGTGTTGGCTATGTACCTGCGTGGTGATGGATGATCCAATCGCGCATGCCGGCAATCAGCCACCAAGCGTTGACCCGTGACCGGCCGTCTGCGACCATGCCGGTCATCACGGTCGCGGCCGGTCATGCCACACGGTTCGGCCACAAGCCCGCCCTTCGTCCCGGGGAATGAACGCCATGAAAGACGAATCCGGCCCGATGCCAGCCTCCGAGGATACCGCGCCCGCCTCGGCAACGCCCCGGACGCCCGCGTCGGCAAGGCCCCGGACGCCCGCCTCGCCCACCGCCGGCCGCGAGCGGATCGAGACCCTCGACGTCCTGCGCGGCTTCGCCGTCCTCGGCATCCTGGTCATGAATATCGGGGCCTTTGCCGACATCGGGGCCGCCTACCTGAATCCCCTGGCGCGCGGCGTGCAGGGCACCGCCGACTGGATCGTCTGGACTACAAACCACCTGCTGGCCGACATGAAGTTCATGACGCTCTTCTCGGTGCTCTTCGGGGCGGGCATCGCGCTCTTTGCCGGCCGCGCCGAGGCCCGCAGCCGCAAGCCGGCCGGCCTGCACTATCGGCGCATGTTCTGGTTATGGCTGATCGGCATGGTCCACGCCTACGTGTTCTGGTGGGGCGACATCCTGGTGTCCTACGCCGTCTGCGGCTCGGTCGCCTTCCTGCTGCGCAGGAAGCGGCCGCGCACGCTGGCGATCGTGGCCGGCGTGCTGCTCCTGTTGCCGAGCCTGGGCATGGTGGGCTTCGACGCGGTCTACGACCTGATCCCGCCGGAGATCCGCGAGCAGATCGATCCCGAGATCGCGGCCGAGTGGAGCCCCGACCAGGAAACCATCGACCGGGAGATCGCCGCCTACCGCGGCTCGTGGACCGAGCAGATGCCCGAGCGCGCCGAGACCACCTTCATGGGCCATCTCTGGGGCCTGACCTTCTTCCTGGGGCCGCGGGTGACCGCGCTGATGCTCCTGGGCCTGGCCCTCTTCAAGCTCGATGTCATCACGGGCGCCGCCGGCCACCGCGTCTACCGGACGCTGATGGCCGTGGGCTGGCCCCTGGGCCTGGGCCTGATCGCGGCTGGACTGGTCTACAACCACCAGGCGGGCTTCCAATGGCGGCGCTCGATGCTCTTGGGCATGCAGTTCAACTACTGGGGCAGCCTGCTGGTCGCGGCGGCCTACCTCGGCCTGATCGCGACGTGGGTGCGGTCGGGATCGCTGCCGGCGCTGCGGAGCCGCCTGGGCGCGGTCGGCCGCATGGCCTTCACCAACTACCTGGCCCACACGCTGGTCTTCACCACCATCTTCTACGGGCACGGCCTCGGGCTCTACGCCGCGGTGCCGCGCTGGCAGCAGGCGCTCATGGTGGCCGCGATGTTCGCGCTGCAGCTCTGGCTCTCGCCGCTCTGGCTGCGGCGCTTCCGCTTCGGACCACTGGAGTGGCTATGGCGCAGCCTGACCTACTGGCGGCGCCAGCCGCTGCGGCGCGATGGCGGCGGTCCGTCCGGCGCCTGACGGCACATGCAACCCGCCGGACGGTGTTCTGGATGTGAGCGAGCAGATCCGTGCGCCTGCGGACCAGATAGCAACGGCGACGCCGGAGATCACGGGTGGAGCGGGCGCTCCCCTACTCGGAAGCCTTGGATTTCCAAGCACCTCCGAGTACGCTGCCAACACGACCCACTGGCGATGCTTTCGTTGGGTTGCCGGCAACGTAGAACCGCTGTTTGGATCTTGGGGATCAAGGGAGTTGAAGTATCAAGAGGGAAACAATGGATGCGGATTCATACATGCACAGCCTCTCAGTGGCCAATCCCCTGCGAGAGTCAACCCTTCGTGCAGCGATCGACACATTGCTGCTTCCTCCCGGGAGCCGTGGATTGGATGCGGGGTGTGGAATCGGTCTTCAATGCTTGCTGTTGGCCGAGGCGGTAGGACTCACTGGGCATGTCACTGGGCTTGATGTCTCCACGGAGTTCCTGAATCGTGGCGAAGAGATTGTGAAAGAGGCTGGCCTGTCAGAACGAATCTCGTTTCAGGAAGGGGATGTAGCCCGTATTCCCTTCAGTAACAATGCCTTTGATTGGGCATGGAGTGCCGACTGCATTGGATATGGTCTTTGCGAACCGCTGCCTTTGCTAAGAGAGTTAGCCAGGGTGGTGAAACCCGGCGGTACTGTAGCAATCTCTGGCTGGTCTTCTGAAAATGTGCTTCCTGGATATCCTCGGTTGGAAGCCCGTCTGAAAGCGACATCGGGTGGTATTGCTCCATTTGTACATGGGAAGAAGCCGGAGACGCACTTCCTGCGCGCACTTGGCTGGTTTCGCGAGATGGGGCTGAAGGAACCTGCTGCAAGAGTCTTCGCTGACAGTTTCTATGCCCCCCTTAGCCCCGGAATACGCAATGCCTTGCAGGCTCTCTTTGATATGCGTTGGCCAGATGTCGAGATCGAGTTGTCATCCGACGACCAGACAGAATTCCGGCGATTATGCCAACCAGATTCACCAGATTTCGTTCTGAATCTTTCAGATTACTATGCATTTTTCACACACACACTATTCTGGGGCAAGGTTGCCACGTGAGTTCTCTGTGAGTGAGAACCGCAACCCAACAAGGCCTTCGCAGCGGCCGAAGCCCCGGGCATCTACTGTCCTCGCCATCCCGAGCGCACGAGCTTCTGCCGGATCTATGAGCGGCACTTCTCCTGCCCGACGCGCAACTTCTGCCCGAGCTGTTTCAGCAGGAGCGCAAGCTCCTGATGGGGCATTTCTATTGCATGAAACTGCCACTGGTGACCAGCGTGACGACCCGGCGGCCGACCCGCATTGACAATGCCTTGGGCACCTTCCTGTTCCGACACATCCAGCGTGCGTTCTTGAGTCATTATGTCCAGGTCGAGGTCGCCCCGGGCCAGATGGCATTCGTGGCCGAGCCCGAGAAGGCGCTGCTGGACCTCTACTATCTGACACCCGGCGCCATCAGCACTGCGTTCGTGGCGGAGCTGCGCCTGGATGGTTCCGGCATCGATCCCGCCAGGCTGGCTGGCATCGCGGCCCAGATGGGCAAGCCGAAGTTGATCGCCGCGGCCGGTCTGACCCGCGACTGGCAGCGGTCCCAGGCGCGTGGAGAGCGAGAGCTTTGAAACAGCACCTCTTGAATCTGGCCGCCGAGCAATCCGATCCCCGGATCCGACTGAATCTGGTGCGCGAGTATCTTCAGGCGCACATCCTGGCTTCGCTGCAGGATGCCGGCGCGTTTGCGGATCTGGCGTTTCAGGGCGGCACGGCCTTGCGCTTCCTGCACAACCTGCGTCGCTTCTCCGAGGATCTGGACTTCTCTCTGGTCCGACCCGCGGCGGCCTACGATCTGGCCATGCCCACGCAGAGGGCCAAGCGCGACCTGGAGTTGGCCGGATATGCGGCCCAGGCCAGTCTGCGGACAGACGGGACCGTACGGAGCGCCTTGATTCGGCTACCGGGTCTGCCTCACGACGTCGGCCTAACGCCCGACCCGCGCCGGACGCTGCAGATTCGTCTCGAGGTCGACACGCGGCCTCCCGCTGGCGCCATCACCGAACAGCGGCTGGTGACACGCCACTTCCCTCTGATCTTTCGAGCCTACGACCTGACTTCCTGCATGGCCGGGAAGTTGCACGCGCTCAGGCAGACGGTGGAGAGCCGACGTCATCCCGAACGGGGTGATCGCGCCTGCCTGGGCGTGATGCGCTTGGGCCAGAGCTTCGGCAACGAGCGACTCGAAGCGGCCGCCCGGCGTGTACGGGTCCCAGCTCGTCACCGAGCGTGGTGACCACGATGTCGGGGCCACTGGAGATCGAAGTTCGGCGAGCGGGTCGCGATCATCAGGCGAGCTACTTGGCCCGTCCCGTGATCCGCTGTCGATTCCGGGCGAACCAGCCGTAGGCCGCTTCGCTGATCTGGCGCAGCAGGGGCCAGCGGGTAGGCGCCACCAGAACTCGCCATCCCATCTGATCGTAGAGACGCCGGAAGACCTCCACCCCTTCGATCACCGTGCCGTCGGGCATCCGGCCATGAATCCGCTCCATGAGCTGGTCCCGGCTACGGTCGGCTCGCTCCACCGCCCGGTCCCCCAGCGAGTCGATGTCGACGAAGCGTACAGACTTCAACCGCTCTTGGCGGCGCAGGAAGCGCACCTCACGGGAACACACCGGGCAGTCTCCGTCGTAGAAGACCTCCATCTCCTGGTGCTCTTGCTCAGGGTTGCGCATACCCATCCTCCTTGGCTTTCCCAGATCTCGGCCGGCTCGCTGCCCCCCCGCCCTGCCCGTGGAAAGGGCGGGAGCTCTAGTACTCCTCGCCGTGGCATGGGGTTCTTCAGACGGTCCTGTCCACCCGATTTCTCCGGGAGAACCGGGCGCGCGGGCCGCTCGGGGAACCAGCCCGCCGGAGATGGTTTCGATGGAGTAGCTGGTCAAGATCCACAGGGAGGTTGGTATGCATCGTTTATCGGAACAGACCTGTGAAGCGTGCCGTGCGGATGCCCCCCGGCTATCGCGCGAGCGGATCGACGAGCTGCTTCCGGATGTTCCCAAGTGGCAAGTCACCGAGAACGAGGGCGCGCCCCGGCTTCGCCGGGTCTTCGAGCTGAAGGACTTCGCCGAGGCGCTAACGCTCACGAACCGGATCGGCGAGATCGCCGAAGCCGAGCAGCATCACCCGGTCCTCGTGACCGAATACGGAAAGGTCACCGTCTTGTGGTGGACCCACAAGATTCAGGGGCTGCACAAGAACGACTTCATCATGGCGGCCAAGACCGACAAGGTCGCCGAACGAGGTTAGGAGCTGCGAGCAGGTAATCGGCACACATCAGATCTTCCGGAGTCGAGTTGCGTAGGTCCAGTCTCCGTTGGCCGCAGGATTGTGTGTTCTTGGAGGGTGAGGTCTGCCATGCCGATACCGGCACGCTGGACGCAGGCACCCACCATGCCCACATCCATGCCGAGTGGGATCCCTACTACCCCGCCGGTCTCCTTCCCTTCGCTCGACTCAGGTTGGATGTTTCGGGAGAAGGGACTCCGGCGGGAGAAGGCACCGCCGAGATGGATTTCGGCGGCGAATGGACCACCACCATGCTGTGGGAGGGGGGCGCCATGGCCGCCATCGAGTGCGGCTACACGTACGCGCGATGTGACGAGTTCTTCGTCGCTCCGTGCATGCCCACCCTGGAACCCGAATCGCTCGCCTTCGTCTTGCCTCACGGCCTGAGCGGGCAGCAAGTCATCTCGGCTGCGCAGAGCATTCCCGATGATTGGGGTCCCAACGAGGAGCCGGCGTCGAGCAGCTGGGTGCGATGAAATCCCGCTATCGGTAGCAGGCGGAACATGGATCAG
>CAYQJL010000270.1:0-6968 GCA_964417675.1 uncultured bacterium
CTGCAGTCTTGCCTGCAATAGTGGTCCGGACATTCTGCCGTGCGCCTTTTCCGCTTTCCAGCACCTGTTGCTTGATAGCCGTCAGTGCGGCGGCCTCCTGTTCCGGCAGAAGGTCGGCGTCGGTCTTGCCGATGATCTGTTCCGCTGCAAGACCAAGGTTGGGATTGTGAATCCAGGTGTAGCGCAGGTTCATATCCTGATTGAAGACAGAAATGGAAGCAGCGCTGAGGGCGACCCGCAGTCGCTCCTCGTTTACCCGCAGCGCCTCCTGCAGCTTGCGCGCCGGCGTGACATCTACAAAGGTGAGCACCGCGCCTTCGATGACGTTATCCATGGTGCGGTAGGGCTGAATGCGCATGGTGTACCAGCGGCCCGCGGCACTTCGCACGTCGAGTTCCTTGGGAACCAGCGTGTCGAGCACTGCCTGCGTGTCCTCCTTCAGGTTGTCGTAGCCGGGCAAGTTGGAGACGATGTGAGACACGGGCCTGCCGATGTCGCTCTGGATCAGGTTGATGATTTCTGTGGCGGCCGGAGTGTAGCGTAGGATGTGCAACCGGTGGTCCACGAAGACCGTGGCGATGCCGGTGCCGGCCAGCAGGTTGTTCATGTCGTTGTTGGCGCGCGAGAGGTCGGCCACCTTGGTCTGCAGCTCGGCGTTGACCGTAGCCAGCTCCTCGTTGACCGATTGCAGCTCCTCCTTGGAGGTTTCCAGCTCCTCGTTGGTGGATTGCAGTTCCTCGTTCACCGACTGCATCTCCTCGTTGGACGACTTGAGCTCTTCGTTGGAGGTCTCCAGTTCTTCGTTGGTGGTCTGAAGATACTCCTCCTTGGCCCGCAGCTCCTGCTTCAGCGTCGCGATGGGGTCGTCGGCATCCACACTGGCCGGCTCTTCTGATGACGGCTTGCCGGCCGGCCCATTCGGTACTGATAACTTGTCACCGGTCACGGGCTCCTTTGCGGGCTCCAGAACGACCAGGTACAAGGGCGGCTCGGACGAAGCCGGCGGGGCAACGGCCACCGGACGGACGATCAAATTGACGGTGGTGAAGTCACCGTTGGTCTTCACCCGCACCCCCGGGCACAGCACGGTTTCTCTGGTGTGCGCGGCTTTGTGCAGCGCCGTGGTCAGCTCGCGCCGCAAGCCTTCCCGCGCCATTTTCAGAATGTTGCCGGGTCCGCTCTCCCCGGGGGTGGGTTCCAGGTACATGCCGGTGCGGCCGTGGAGATAGAGAAGATCCCCCGTGGCATCGACCAGCGCCCCGACCTGGACAACCTGTTGCAGCAGGGCCTGTTCGGTCAGCTCGCGCAGCGGCAGTCTCCGGGGATAGACCGTCCTCTCGCCGGTAGGCAGAGGCTCTGTATCGGGCGCCGCGATGGGCGGCAGGAACCGCCCCAGGCCGGCGCGCTGGATGCCGATGAGGTCTTCCTTGCGCTGGTAGATCTTCTGCTTGCGGTCCAACGCTGCAAAGAGATCGCCAGACTCGCCCACGGTTTCGGAGGTTCCCAGAAAGAGATATCCGCCAGGGTTCAAGGCGTAGTGGAAGAGCGGGATGAGTTTCTTTTGCAGACTGCCGCCCAGGTAGATCAGCAGGTTGCGGCAACTGATCAGGTCCAGCTTGGAAAAGGGCGGGTCTTTGATCACGTTCTGCTCCGAAAAGACCAGCATGTCTCGGATGCCTTTGTGGATGCGGTAGGCACTCTCGCCCGGATCGGCCACGAAGAAGCGCGCCAGCCGCTCCGGCGCGAGGTCGGCGGCGATGGAGGCCGCATAGACGCCGGCACGGGCCGCGGCAATGGCATGGCTGTCGATGTCGGTGGCGAAGACCTGCGCCTTGAAACCCGTCTTCAGTACCTCCTGGCGCTCGGCCAGCAGAATGGCCAGGGAGTAGGCCTCCTCGCCGGTGGAGCACCCCGGCACCCAGATACGGATCGTGGCATCCGCGCCCTTGCCGGCGAAGAGCTTGGGGATGACCTTTTCTTCCAGGACATGGAAGGCTTCGGGATCGCGGAAGAAATTGGTCACACCGATCAGCATGTCGCGAAACAGAGCCCCCACTTCCTCGGGCGTCTGCTGGATGAACTTGACGTAGTCATCCATGGTTTCGGTCTGGTGCACGGCCATGCGCCGTTCGATGCGGCGTTGGCTGGTCGTGGGCTTGTACTGGGAGAAGTCGTGGCCGGTCTGGGCGCGCAGCAGGACGAAGATCTTCTTGAGCGCGCTCTCGGTCTTGGGAGGCGCGGTGGCGGGCAGGGGTGGCTTGCCGAAGGCATGGGCCGTGTAGGCGATGAGCTGGGCGGGCATCTCGGCCGGCGGCAGCTCATAGTCCACAAGCCCCGTGGCGATGGCGCTGCGCGGCATGCCGTCATACTCGGTGGACTCCGGGTTCTGGGCCATCACCATGCCGCCCTCGCCTTTGATGGCCCGCACCCCCAGGGTGCCGTCGCTGCCGGTGCCCGAGAGCACCACGCCGATGGCCCGCTCGCGCTGGTCCTGGGCCAGGGACCGAAAGAAGAAATCGATGGGCAGTCGTTGGCCGCGCGGAGCCGCAGGTTCGAGCAGTTGCAGGGTACCGTTCAAGAAGGCCATGTCACGATTGGGAGGGATGATGTAGGCGCAATTGGGCATCACCGTCATGCCGTCCTCGACCTCAGAGACCTGCATGCGGGTGTATCGCCGGATCAGGTCGGTCAAGATGCTCTTGTGATCCGGGGCCAGGTGCTGCACCAGCACGAAGGCCATACCAGGGTCAGAGCCTGGCGGCATGCCGGAGAAGAAGGCCTCGAAGGCCGCCAGCCCCCCGGCGGAAGCCCCGATGCCCACGACGGGAAAACGGCCGGCCTCCGGGTCCGGTTTCGGCTGGGCGTCAACGGCGGTGCCGGAGGGCTCCGGCGACAGACCGGCCTTCGCATCGCTGCCTGGCTTGCCGGCGGCCTTCTTCTCATGATCCCTTCCTGGTTTCATCTGTATGGCTCTCCATTGCACATTTCACGGACCACCCCGGGCGATCCAAATCGGCGCGTGGGACCGTCTGTCGGGAAGACGATCTTTCGTGGGCCCCCGATCGCCCAAGCCGATCAAGTCGGCGGATCGTGCCCTCGTTCTTGCGGCATCGCAGGGCGCACTCCACGGCGGAGCGGCTTTCAAACCCTTTGAAACTGACCGGAGAGAACACCCACCCACGCCCGTGGCCGCGAATGGACCTAAGTATTTTTCTTGTTATCAATTGCGATTTATGCAGCCTGATCCTCATGAGGCAGAAAATCGCATGGATTCGCGTCAATGGGAAGCATCAAGAGCACGTTCGAGAGGAAACCGGCCTGATCCTTCGTCGCCCTCGCCATCCGCGTTGACGGCCAGATCCAGCCGCAGAGCCTCACCGCCCACAACGCTGTAGACGGGAAACGTGCCGGCCTGGTCGCGGATGCTCAGCCACTGCTCGGTCCAGCGTGCCAGGGCGAAGCGCTTGGGAACCAGACCCGGGCCGAAATAGAGCCGCCGGCGATCACGAAACGTGGCCATGACCGTCAAGTCTTCCCGGCAGCTGATCGCCTCGAGCTCGCTGGGAAGATCGGGATGATACGCCGGCACGATCACATAGCGGTTCTCAGCGGCCCGGCCGATGTCCGGCCACACACTGCCGGGAAAGGCCTCGCCGTTCAGAACATGATCAAATGCGATGAAAACCGTCGGGACACGATCGCGATCGCGAACCTCCTGCGGGATGCCCTCCAGCACGGTGAGCGAAGGGTTGTTGAATCCATACAGGAAGATCGTGGGGGGATCATCGCCGGTGCCGCCGACCTGGGCCCAGAAGAAGATGTGACCCGGATGGTAGTAGGTTCCGACCACCGAGCCGTCCATGCGGCAGAACTCCAGCGCCGAGGGGTAGTGCACGCCCTCGCACCAGCAGATCAGGAACAGGTCTGAGCCATCCTCCATGCCGCGGGCGGTTGCCTGCCAGGCGGCTCCCCAGGTCCCCTCCCGGATTCCCGGAGGAAGGCTGGCCTGGCTGGTGCGCGACCAGAGAACCTCCCCCGTGCGGGCATTGACGCCATGGACGCGGTCACTGCCGACCACACTCCTCGTGCACACCACGACGATCGGATCGCCGGAGTCCGGCCACGCCACGGCCGGTGCCAAATCCCGCTCCACGAACCACACCGGTCTGCCGACCGGACTGCCGCCGATATCCGCGATGCGCCACAACACGCCTCCCCGATCGCTGTGGCCGGTCACGGCAAGCTCCGCGCCGCTTCCGCTCCAGCTCGCGTGGCTGAAGGTGGCGGTCACGGATGAGCCCGCGGGATGGTCCCGCCCGCGATCGAACACCTCCCAGGGGCGCAGTGCGAAGCCGGCCATGCCAAGCGCTGCCAGGATCGGCACGAGAACGGCCGCGCGCAGCCGGCGCCTGTGTGCGCGGCCCATCTTCGCCGGCAGGATGGCCTGCCATTCACGGCTCAGGATGTCCCGCACATCGGCGGCGCGCGCCGGACGATCATCGCGATCCACGGCCAGGCAGGCATGCAGCAGCTTCTTCAGCTGCGCGCTCAGTCCGGCCGGCAACCGATCCCAGTCCGGCGCCAGGAACTGCGCCACCGGTTCGCCCGGCTCTCTGCGGAAGGCCTGCCGGCCGGTGAGGCACTCATACAGGATGCATCCCAGGCACCAGAGGTCCGTGCGGGGATCCAGAGCCCGCCCCTGCATCTGCTCGGGACTCATGTAGTCGGGCGTGCCGAGGAAGCTGGTCGCGCTCGAGGTCTGCGAGGGCTCCGAGGGCTCCGAGGGCTCCGAGAGCTCCAAGGGCGATTCCGCCCGCGGAGCGGCTCCGGCCGGGGCCGGCAGCTCCTTGACCTTGGCAATGCCGAAGTCGAGGATCTTGGCATCGCCGGCCCGTGTGAGCATGACATTGAGGGGCTTCAGGTCGCGATGGATGATCCCCGCTTCGTGAGCCGCTTCGAGCCCCTCGGCCACCTGCCTGCAGATGCGGATGGCCTCCTGGACCGGCAGCGCCCCGGCCGACAGATGCGCGGCGAGGGTTTGGCCGCGCACATACTCCATGGCGATGAAGTGGAACCCGTCCACGAACTCCACGGCGTAGACCACGGCGATTCGCGGATGGGTCAGCTTGGCGAGAATCCTGGCTTCGCGGAGCAGCCATTCGGCCCCTTGGGCGGTGGCCAGGCGCTCGGGCAACAGCTTGATGGCCACCTTGCGATCGAGGGTGACATCTTCGGCCAGATAGACCCGGCCCATCGCGCCGTGTCCCAGCTCATCGAGGAGGCGGTAGTTGCCCAGTTGCGCGGGAACGGCCCGCGTCTCCCCGTCCTGCTGCGCCAGGAGATCCGGGTGCCGCATCGCCACATCGAGCAGTTCGAGAACCTCATGCCGAGTGACGGTATCGGAACCACAGGCGCGCTCGACGAAGCCGCGTCGCTGTTCCGGCGGTAGCTCCAAGGCATCGTTGAAGATATCCTCAGGCGACCGTCCGTTCATGGGTCTCTTTCGAAGGAACTGCCGAGTTCGCGCTGCAGCCAGATCCTGGCATGCTGCCAATCCCTGCGCACCTGGCGTTCGCAAAGCCCCAGTTGCCGCGCGATCTCGGCGAAGGTGTAGCCGTCCCGGAAGTGCAGCTCCAGGACCTGTCGTTCACGGGCGCCGTTCCTGACCGTGGTTGCCAGCCGGTCCAGAGCCCGGCGGACGGTCTCCCGGTCATGCATCCGCTCCACGCTCTGATCCGGCGTGAGCATCTCGTCCTCGGCGTGCAAGAGCGGAACCTGCTTGAGCCCGGCCCCACCCCGCTTCTCGCGCCGTCGGGCCCGGGCATAATCGATCAGGATACGTTCCATGTACTGCCGGGCACCCAGGCGAAAGCGAGTCATGGATGAACCGAGCCTGGTCGCCCCCTGGGCCATGCGGCAATAAGCCTCATGGAGCAGGGCGGTGGGTTGCAGCGTGTGGTTGGAGCGCTCGCCCCGCATGAGCCGGCGGGCAACCGGTTTCAGCTCCCGGTAGACCTCGCCGGGTGTGCTCCCTTCGGCACCGCGTCCCTCGGTCATGGCTCCACCTGCCACCACCTGCTCGTCTCTGACGGCCGACATCGGGCCGGGCTCAGCGGTCGAGTGTTGCCGCTGTACCGCCCGGCGATGGGCCTGCCGAGCCAGTGTCACGAATGAACGAATGAACCCTTGCTGGTCGAATCGTATCAAGTGCCCTGGAGCGCGTAAACTCTCCATGCTCACATGCATGCAAACATGACTCTGTCCAGGATCGGCAGATTCTCCCTTCCACACAGGGCATGGAGACTCGATTTTCCTGTCCGCTTCGCCGCCTCGCCGACGCTTATACCCTATGAGGGTGGAGCGGACAGGTTCCGCTGCGGGAGCCAGGAAGCTCGTTGAGCCCGGCGCGCCTCGCGCGCCAACTCGAGGACCAACAATGGCGGCAGGCCGGATCGCGAGTGTCAAGTAGGCGACTGTTCGTCTGAATATCGAAGGTCCGCCGCACACGGGCCATCGGTGCCTGAGACGTCAGGCAACCGGTGGCCCTTTGCTGCGCAAGGAATGTCCAGGATTCCAGCGATGACCGGCTGAACGACGACGGCCCGCCGAACACCGCCACCCACCGAACACCGCCACCGGCCGAATACCGCCGCCCACCGAACACCGCCACCCGCCGAATACCGCCACCGGCCGAACACCACCACCGGCCGAGAGCCCCCCCGGCCCGCTACGACCCCTCGGGCAGCGCGATCCTCCGCCGCTCCAGGATGGTGCCCTCCATCAGATAGAGGTCGACCCGCGCGTTGAGGTAATCGACCAGCGCGCGGATCTCATCGAGTTTGCTCGCGGTGAGGTCCCGCTGCACCTGAAGCACCAGCAGGTTGGTCGAGCGGCCGACGCGGAACTTCTCCAGCTCGGCATCCAGATGGGCCTGCTGGAGCTCGCGCGTCACGCGCGTGGCCGTGATC
>CAYQJL010000271.1:0-3524 GCA_964417675.1 uncultured bacterium
AGACTTCGTGCCGAGGATCGCGTGTTCTGGATTGCTCTTCACCGTCTCTGGTCCGGCTGCACCCACTCCCTCGTCATCGTGAAGCCCGCAACCGTCGTCGGCTGGCATCGTCAGGGCTTCAAAGCCATGTGGCGTCGTAAGTCGCGTCCCGGCAAGATCGGCCGACCCCGCATTCCCCGGGAGCACATCGCCTTCATCAAGCGCATCTCCGGCGATCAACCCGGCTGGGGAGAGGACAAGATCGCCGAGGAACTGGCCGCCAAGTTCGGCATCCACCATGCACCCAGTATCATCCGAGGCTATATGGTGCGCCGCACGCCCCGTGGCGACCAGACTTGGCGCACGTTCATTCGCACCCACGCCAGCGAGGTGTGGGCCTGCGACTTCCTGACGCAATACACCGCCCTCTTTGCCATCGCCTACGTGTTCGTGATAGTGGAAGTGGGAACGTGTCGCATCGTACATGTCAACGTCACGAGCCATCCCACGCTGCCCTGGGTGAAGCAGCAGATTCGTGAGGCGACGAGCTGGGACACTGAGCCGCTCGTCCTGCTTCATGACACCGACCAAGGCCTGGTCGATCTTCACCGCCGCCTCTGCTTGCATCCCCGGCAGCAGGTGGCTGTAGGTGTCGAGGGTGAATCCGACCGAGCTGTGCCCAAGCCGCTCCGAGACGACTTTCGGAAGGATGACCAGATCCGGAAACCCCCCCTCGGGTCTCCTCTGTGTTGGCCGGTGTCTATGGCACCGATCGAGATCGACCACATTCCAAAGCCAGAGGTTGCTCGCGGCCAGCTGGCTCGAGACATGCTCTCCCTCCAGGACGCCACCCCGCACGAGTTCGCCAAAGGCTCTGGGCAGCCTTGCCCTGTGTGGGGTCATAGCCAAAGGCATGCCGCCAAGAAGAGGCCCTCGGCACTTGGAGATCTCCGAAGGTCTGGCAGTGAGCCATCTCGGCCACCCGCACCTCATCACGGACAGCCGACCACCCATCCATTCCCCAGACGTGTGTAGACCGAGGCCGGAGGCGGGACGGGAACGCACCGGTGGAGCCCGACACCCGGCGGCTCGTCCCGAGGCTTCGCCTTTTTCTTAGCATCTCAAGATGGTAATCTACCCGTAAGCGAAAGGTGTTTGCCGGAAGAGCGGAGGGCTGCGGTCATGGCACGGATCGACATTCCGCTAGCTGAGATTGAGGGTTTCTGCAAGCGGAACCACATCAGAACACTGGCTGTCTTTGGATCCGCTCTGCGCGATGACTTCACCCCGCAGAGCGATGTCGATATCCTGGTTGAATTTGAGAAAGGTCACACGCCCGGATTCGCTTTCTTCCGCATGCAACGCGAGTTGTCGGCGATCATCGGCCGCCGCGTTGATCTGCAGACGGCCAACGGGCTCAGTCCATATTTCCGGCAAGAGGTCTTGGAGGAAGCTGAGGTCATCTATGTCGCGGCGTGATCCGATGGTGCGCGTCCGTCACATGCACACTCGGTTCCCTGGCAAGACGCGGCTGATCTGCGGAATCGCCTGATTCACGGCTACGATGCAGTCGACCACGACGTACTCTGGGCGATTGTCAAGAGCGACCTTCCGCCCCTGATTCGCGCTCTCGAGTGCATCGTCCAGTCATCATCTTAGGCCTAGTCTTGGTCCCCACCAGAGGCTCCGAAGAACTCCGAAGAACCCGGGGGTGCTTCAGTCGAGCGGGTGCCTGATTCCACCGGCGGAGGAATCCTCCCCTTCGATCTCCGGCAGCGCAATCCCCTCGAGCTCAGCGAGAGACCGGATCGTCACCTCCGGCATCGCCCGAAGTGGGCAGTAGGCATTCCACAGCGGGCTGTAGGGCAGAGCGGTGTCAGACGGCTCGATGATGCTGAGATCCCTAGTCACCAGAAAGCAAAAGGGCCGTGGCTTTCGTGTCTCCCACGGTAGACCGCCGACATGGCTCTTCGCTAGCTGCTCCGACATTCGCACTTGCTTCGCATCCAAGAGAGGGAAGATCGAGCTCTTGGCTTCATCCTTGGTAGCTTCTATCCAGAAGCCATCCATCGCCTCCCTACCTCTGTCGGGTTCCGCAGGTATCCAATGTGGCCAAAAACACCGAATCGTCATCTGACCCTCGGGGCATTGGTTTGCAAGCACTCGATCTCCCGGGTCATTGTATGAGGAAGCTCTATCGTTGGCCAGGGCCGCGCTCACTCCCCGTCCGTTTGTCGTGGGTTCTGAGAGAGGGATTTCAATCCCTGGGGCCGAGCCGTTTTCGACTGCCCCAACATCTCCCCGCGCCGCATGCCCGTGCCCACCGCAATCAAAGGTGATCTACTCAACGGTCGGGAAGTCGATATCTACCGGGGCACGACAGCGCAGCGCAACAGGAGGGCCCTGGCGTAGACTGGCGAAGAGAGTTTCTTGCGCAAGCCCTTGCACAAGCGGTGAGATGGTACCATGGCATTCAGGCGTATCACCGTGGATCCCCAGCAGATGGGAGGCGTTCCATGCATCCGCGGGCGGCGGATTTCCATCGCCACCATCGTGAGCATGGTCGCTGACGGAATGACCCGCGACGAGATCCTGTCAGCCTACCCGGATCTTGAAGCCGAAGACATCCGCGAGGCGCTGCGCTTTGCGGCCGAGGCACTCCAGTGCATCTGCGCGCGTCGACTCTGTGCGAGTCAACCCTTGGATTGGCGTCGTGGAGCCTGCCAACGCAGCGAAGGCTCCTTCTTGCGCAGCGCACAGTCACGCAAGTATAGCGATCTCTCATAGCGGCTAACCCCAATAGTCGTTTTGCTCGCTTCGGTCGGCCTTGCGTGCCGAGATGATCCGAACCACGAGGTCGGCCTCGCGGAAGCAAGGAAACTTCATCGGCCCGACGGCACAGCCGATCGATGCCCCACCCTGACTTCGACCACTTGCACATCGGCGTCCCTGTCTCGGAGCACCCGCAGGGGTTCGCCCTCGTCGTCCACGATGACGCTTTGCCCCCCGTAGAGCTTGCCCGCCCATGGTCCGTGGGTGATCAGGCCAACGCAATTCGTGCAAACCACGGGGCACCCGACCCACCCGGCCGTTCGGGCCATCATCCTGGCGAGGACCTTGCCGTGACGCGGCCACCTCTCCTTCTCGGCGGCCCACCCGACCGGCACCAGCAGGAGGTCAGGCGAATACAGGCCCATCTGCCGCATCAGCGTTTCCTCGAAGGCGTCGGCACAAATGGCGATGCCGATCCTACCCAGGGGGGTCTCGACCACCCTCATCTCTTCCGGCCTGCCGTCCTCGTAGGGCGGATCGAACAGGTTCAGCTCACGAAGATTGTCGATCTTGCGTTGGCTGAGGAGCAGTGTGCCGTCGGGTCCGATGAGCACCGCCGAGTCATAGAGCTTGTCCCCATCCTTCTCATCCATGCCGATGCAAATCGACAGGTCATGCTGGCGCGCCAGCTCGCCCAGACGTTCCGATGTGGGGCCGGGAATGGGATCGGCCCGGCTGTGGGCCTCGGGATTGATCCAGCCCAGAATGGCGGA
>CAYQJL010000272.1:0-30607 GCA_964417675.1 uncultured bacterium
TGGGCATCCTGCCCGATCAGATCGCGGCCTTGCGGGAAAGGATCCTGGAAGGCCTCGCCCATGACATGCTGATCCTCTCCGGCGGCGTATCGATGGGGCGCTTCGACTACATCCCGCGGGTTCTCGAAGAGCTGGGCGTCGAGCTGTACGTACGCAAGCTCCTCGTCCAACCTGGGCGGCCTACCGTGTTCGGAAAACGGGATCGCACAATGGTCTTCGGCCTGCCGGGCAACCCCGTTTCGACCCTGTATGCGTTCGATCAATATGTCGCCCCGGCCATCCGCAGATTCCGCCACCATCCCCGGCCGCAGGCGACCCGCTTCACCGGGGAGTTGACCGAGACGGTCACCAAGAAGTCCGGCCGGCTCAATCTCGTTCCCTGTCTCTCGGAGTGGTCGGATGGACGCTTCCTGCTGACGCCGCTCAAGCCGCACGGCTCCGCGGACATCTTCGCCATTGCCGGGGCCGATGTCCTGGCACTGATTCCCGCGGGGGTCGAGAAGGTCGATCGCGGTCAAATGGTGGCCTTCCGCCGCTTGTATGATTGAGGCCCGGTATGCACGACGCGCACGGACGTGAGGTCAACTACCTGCGAGTTTCCCTGACGGATCTGTGCAATTTCCGTTGCCGCTACTGCATGTCCCCCGAAGGAATCGTCAAGCTCGGCCATGCGGAGATTCTCAGCCTCGAGGAGATGTTCTCGGTCGTCCATCTGATGGTCGCCCGCATGGGATTCAACAAGGTCCGCATCACCGGGGGGGAACCCCTGGTGCGCCGTGGCGCCATGGGATTCATGAAGAAGATCGGCGCCATCCGCGGCATCCACGATCTATCCCTGACCACCAATGGCTACCTGCTCGCGCCGGTGGCCGCCGATCTATTCGGCGCTGGATACCGGCGGGTGAACATCAGCCTGGACACGTTGCGCCCGGACCGATTCGCCGCCATCACGGGCATCGACGGGCTCGAGCGGGTCCTGGGCGGTATCGAGGCAGCCCGCGCCGCCGGCTTCGCCCCCATCAAGATCAACGCGGTCGGGATGAAGGAGACGCTCGATGAGATTCCCGACCTGCTCGACTTCTGCATGAACCGCAACTTGGAACTCCGCTTCATCGAGCTAATGCCGGTCCTGGGGGCGGCTCGCGACCAATTCGTTCCCAACGACCAGATCAAGGCGATCATCGCGGACACTCACGAACTGCGGCCCGCCATCAACCGGGGCCCTGGAGACTCGGCCTATCATGCCGCCGCCGAACTGTTCACCTTGGGAGACAGCGGCGCCGCGGTGGGCTTCATTTCCTCGATGACGCACCCTTTCTGCAGTCGCTGCAACCGCATCAGGATTCAGGCCGACGGACGGCTCAGGCCTTGCCTGGCCAGTACGCAGAGCTTCGATCTGCGCGGGTACCTCCGGCCCACCTTGCGGGCCGACGCACTCGAGGCATACATTCGCACGAGTGTAGCCGGCTCGAAGCTGCCTCAGCGGGGGGAGTATGAAATCGACACGATGTCATCGTTCGGCGGCTGAAAGGAGCATGGTCACGGGGGCGCAAGCAGCCGAAAGGAACATGGTCACGTGGGCGCAAGCAGCCGAAAGGAGCATGGTCACGTAGGCGCAAGCAGCTGAAAGGAGCATGGTCACATGGGCGCAAACATGAATGGCTTCAGCCATCTGGACAACCAGGGTCGCGTGCGCATGGTCGATGTCAGTGAGAAGGAAAGCAGCGTGCGGATCGCCCGCGCCGCGGGCCGCGTCACCATGGACGGAAACACGATCGCGGCGTTGCGCGCCGGTGAGATTGCCAAGGGCAATGTGCTGGCCGTGGCGAAGGCGGCCGGCATCCTGGCCGCCAAACGTACAGCGGAACTGATTCCCCTGTGTCATCCCCTCCTGCCGGAGCATATCGATCTCGAATTTCAGATGGAGGCGACACAGATCAGCATCGAGTCCCGCGTGAAGCTCTTCGGCCGCACCGGGGCGGAGATGGAAGCCCTGACCGCCGTGGCCGTGGCGGGCCTGACCATCTACGACATGTGCAAGGCGATGGACAAGGCCATGGTGCTCGGCGACATCCGTCTGATCGAGAAGTCGGGCGGGCGCTCGGGGCATTACCTACGGGAGGAGTGAGCTGTCATGGGCGAGATCGTGGCTGTGTGCCTGAGCGCCAAGCGAGGCGTTCAGAAGGAGACGGCTCCCCAGATCGAGCTCATTGCCGGCCATGGCATCCGCGGGGATGGTCACGCGGGCGAGTGGCATCGGCAGGTGAGCCTCTTGGCGCAGGAGTCCGCCGACAAGATGCGGGGCAAGGGGGTGGACATTCATCCCGGCGACTTTGCCGAGAACATCTTGACGCGCGGCGTGGATGTTGCCCATCTGCCGATCGGAACCCATCTGCGCATCGGAGGCGGGGTTCTGCTCGAAGTGACCCAGATTGGCAAGGAATGCCACGAGGGCTGTGCCATCCGTGAACTCGCCGGGGATTGCGTCATGCCGCGGGAAGGTGTGTTCTGCCGAGTCCTGGCGCCCGGCACCATCCGCCCAGGAGATTCGATCGATGTCATATCCGACGGCTCTGATAGTTCTTAGCGATTCCCGGTCGAGCGGGAGACGGAAGGATGAGGTCATTCCCACCTGCCGGGCCCGGCTGGCGGGAAGCGTGCTGGAGCTGGTAGCCGCCGAGATCATTCCGGACGATCGGGAGGGCATCACCGTCGCCCTTCGATCGCTATGCGAGCGGGGCGATGTCGCGCTGATCCTGACATCCGGCGGCACGGGCCTCGCACCCCGCGACCACACTCCCGAGGCCACCCGCGCGGTCATCGAACGCGAGGCCCCCGGCCTGGCGGAGCTGTTGCGGCTTCGTGGCCTTGAGCACACCCCGCATGCTATGCTGACCCGTGGGGTGGCTGGGATTGCCGGGCAGACTCTGATCGTCAATCTGCCGGGCAGTCCCCGTGCCGTTCGGGAGGGACTGGACACGCTGCTTCCAGTCCTGCCCCACGCCCTCGAGACGCTGCGCGGCCGGTCGAGCGAATGCGCCCGACCGGCTCCAGACTCTGAAGG
This sequence comes from uncultured bacterium, assembly GCA_964417675.1. Lineage (GTDB taxonomy): Bacteria > Eisenbacteria > RBG-16-71-46 > CAIMUX01 > WJJG01 > CAYQJL01. The sequence goes on from CAYQJL010000272.1 coordinate 3,065, forward strand.
GCGTGATGCCTAAGCGCGGGCGGTCGGCAGCGCCGACAACCAGTTCACACAACGACCTTATGCCCGGCAGCTCGCCAGTCAGCCCAGAGGATCCGCCGAGCGGAAGGAGCACGCCATGACCCATACGCAATGGATATCGAGAGACCGTCGAGTCGAGCCCCGCCGCCGCGCCCGCCGTGCATGGCGCCCCCGATGTACCCGATGCACCGGCCTGGCCGGCATGCTGCTAGCACTGCTGCTTCTATCCTGTAGCACGGTTCCGATCACCGGACGCAAGCAGGTCAGTCTGATCCCCAGCGCTACGGTCCTTTCGATGAGCCTTCAGCAATATCAGGAATTCTTGAGTACCCATCCCGTCGTCACCGGCACCGCGGAGGCCCACATGGTCAAGCGTGTCGGGATGCGCATCCAGGATGCCGTGGAGACCTACTTCAAAGAACAGAACCTCTCATCCGAGCTCGAAGGCTACGAATGGGAGTTCAATCTGATCGACAGCGACCAGGTCAATGCCTGGGCCATGCCCGGCGGAAAGATCGTCTTCTACACGGGTATCCTGCCCTATACACAGACCGAGGCCGGGTTGGCCGTTGTGATGGGTCACGAGATCGCGCACGTGGTCGCCAAACACGGCAATGAGCGCATGAGCCAGCAGCTGGTTCTGCAGATGGGAGGCATGGCCCTCACCAAGGCGCTCGAGACCAAGCCCGAAGAAACCCAGGCCCTGGCCCTCACCGCGTTCGGCGTGGGGTCCCAGGTCTTCGGCATCCTGCCCTACAGCCGCCTGCACGAATACGAGGCCGACCGGCTGGGCACCGTCTTCATGGCCATGGCCGGCTATGACCCCGCGGTGGCGCCGGAATTCTGGACCCGGATGTCGCAATCTCACGGCGGGGCGTCCCCGCCCGAATTTCTGAGCACGCATCCCTCGGATGCCAACCGGATCCAGAAGCTGAATGAGGTTCAGGCCGAGGCCCGCTCCTATTACCGGCCGCATGAGTAGGATTGAGTGCTCCACACCCGGTGGAGCTTATCTGTCTGCCCGCTATCGAGCGGCAGACCGGGAACCAAGGAGGTAACCATGCCGCAACCAAAGGACGGATGTGTGAGTCCCGCGCGAGGTCCGATTCTCGCCGACAGTCCGTCAGGCCCCAAGGCCGCCGAGCCTGAAAGGGAGGGATCCAGAATGCACGTGCAGGCCCGCGTCGGTAAACCGGCGCCCGATTTCGAGGCCAATGCCTTCGTCGAGGGCGAAGGGTTCAAGCCCATCCGACTTTCGAGCTACAAGGGCAAATGGATTGTGCTGTGCTTCTACCCCGGTGACTTCACCTTCGTTTGACCCACCGAATTGGCGGCGGTCGCCGCCCTGTACGGTGAGTTCAAGAAGCTCGGTGTCCAGGTCCTGGCCATGAGCACGGACAGCCGCTTCGTCCACCAGATCTGGCAGGCCGAGGAGCTCAAGAAGATGGTCCCGGGCGGGGTGCCCTTCCCCATGCTCTCGGACGCCGGCGGGATGATCGGAACCCTCTACGGAGTCTATGATGAAGCCGCCGGCGTGGACATTCGCGGACGATTCATCATCGATCCGGACTTCGTGATCCGGGCCAGCGAGACCCTGACCCCGGAAGTGGGGCGCAATCCGGAAGAGCTTCTCCGACAGGTCAAGGCGTTCCAGCACGTGGTCGCAACCGGCGAGGTAACTCCCTCCGGATGGCAACCGGGTGGCAAGACACTGACCCCAGGCCCCGAGCTGGTCGGCAAGGTCTGGGAGGTCTGGAAGCCATAGCCGTCCGTGCGTGGGCCGACTCCCGCGAGATCGAGGTCGGATCCCGGGCGGCCCGCGCACCTGGCAGTTCGACTCCGGCGCACGGCGCCTCGCAGGCTGGGCTGTCCAGCAGCGCAGGCGCGTGCGCCGGTGCTCAGTTAACACCAAGGGGGTGACGATGTCAGAGAAGATCATTGACGCTCGCGGGCTGGCGTGCCCCAAGCCGGTCCTCCTGACGCGAGAGGCACTGGCGGCCGGGAATGCGGACGAGGTCCGTGTCATCATCGACAACCTGGCCTCTTGCGAAAATGTCACCCGCATGGCCAACAGCATGGGATGCCAGGCTCGCATCGACAGGCAAGCTGCCGGAGAGATCCATCTTCTGGTACGCGTCGCCTCGCAAGCAAACGCCTCGGCCTGCCCGCAGGCATCCCGCACTGTGGTGCTCGTCTCCAGCGATCGATTCGGCGAGGGCGACGACGATCTCGGGATGATTCTGATGCGCGCATTCATCAAGACGCTCAAGGAGGTCGCTCCCCCTCCGGCCAGCCTCTTGTTGGTCAATGCCGGAGTCAAACTCGCCGTTGAGGAATCGAGCCTCCTTTCGGACATCCGGGAGTTGGAAGCCGCCGGCGTACAGGTGCTCTCTTGCGGTACGTGTCTGGACTTCTTTCATCTGAAAGAGAAGCTGGCGATTGGCAAGATCACGAACATGTTCGAAGTCGTCTCGCAGCTGTCGGCTGCGGAACGGGTCCTGCGTCCCTGATCGCATCGTAGGCATGCCGTCATGATCTACCTCGATCAATCCGCAAGCTCCTTCCCCAAGCCGGAGTGTGTCGTAGCGGCGGTCCTGGAGTCCTTGAAGAGCGGGGGCGCCAACCCCGGCCGTTCGGGGCACGCCCTGTCGGCCCGCGCTGCCCGCTGCGTGTACGCCGCCCGCACCGGCCTGGCGCGTATGTTCGGCGTGTGCGATGCCCGGCGGATCCTGCTGATGCCGAATGCCACCACGGCGATCAATCTGGCACTCCACGGATACCTGCGCCGGGGTGACCATATCGTCACGACGTCGATGGAGCACAACGCGGTCATGCGGCCGTTGCGGGCGCTTGCGCAACAACGTGCTCTGGACGTAACGATCATTCGGGCCGATCGACAGGGACGGATCGATCCGCTTGCGCTTGGCGCAGCCGTCCGACCGGATACCCGCCTGGTGATCGTCAATCACGCTTCCAATGTCGCCGGCACCATCGCGCCGGTCAGGGCCATCAAGGCCGCCATCGGCGAGACGACGCTGCTGGTCGATGCCGCCCAGACCGCGGGCGCAGTCCCCATTCCGGTGGAGAGCGACCGGATCGACCTGCTGGCTTTCACCGGTCACAAGAGCCTGCTGGGACCTCAGGGGACCGGAGGATTGTATGTTCGAGAGGGCTTGGAGGAGGATCTGGCCCCGCTGGTCTACGGAGGCACAGGATCGGCCTCTGAGTCCGACCAGCAACCGCGTGGCTTGCCCGACTATTACGAGGGCGGAACGGCCAATGGCCCTGGCATCGCGGGCCTTGGCGCGGCGATCGAGTACCTGCTGCAGATCGGGTTGGAAGAGATCCGCACCCGCGAATTCGCCCTGCGCCGGATGTTGTGGGAAGGGCTGGTTTCTCTACCCAACGTGCACCTCTTCGGGCCCGATCCATCCGTCGATGCCCTGCCTGTGATCGGGCTGCGCATCGACGGGATCTGTCCAGGCGAGCTGGCGTACCGGCTCGACCGGGAGCATGGAATCATGACCCGCAGCGGGCTGCAGTGCGCCCCACAGGCCCACCGCACGATCGGGACCTTCCCCGCGGGCACCGTGCGCCTGTCCGCAGGATGGATGAATCGAACCGAGGACATCGAGCGCGCCATCGAGGCAGTTGGCGCCATCGCCAAGATGGCCGGCGCCTGAAGCCCGCCCCAGACCCGAAGCTGGCCCGAGACGCGAGGCCGGCCCAAAGCGCGAGGCCGGCCCGAGGCTGGCCCGAGACGCGAGGCCGGCCCGAGACGCGAGGCCGGCCCGAGGCCCGAGGCTGGCCCGAGGCCCGAGGCTGGCCCGAGACCCGAGGCTGGCCCGAGACCTGGGGCCGGAGAGACACTGGACCGGGGGGATGCAGGGCTTGAGTGAAGCGGATCATTATGTTCTGCTCTTCGCATCCATCCATGATGTGATGGCTGCCGAGCACGCTGCACAGGGCTTCGGGCTATGGTGTGACATGATTCCCACACCCCGTCAGCTCAGCTCGGATTGCGGGATGGCGATCCGGATTCGCGCCGCCGACTGGCCCACGGTCGGTGGGGAGATCGCCCGGCGGAAGGTCGTGCTCCGCTGCGCATACCGCCTCAACAACGGCGTCTATGCCCCGGTCGCCGCGGCGAACGGCACCGATGCGTGACAGATGCTCGGCCGATGCTTGACCGGCGTTCGGCCGATGCATGACCGGCGTTCGGCCGATGCATGACCGGCGTTCGGCCGATGCTTGACCTGCGTTCGGCCGGTGTTCGGCCGGTGTTTGACCGGTGTTTGACCGGCGAATGAGGAAACCATGGCTAACGACGACGGCAAGTTCGCAGCCGATTTGGTGCCGCTCACCCAGACGGTGAGCGGCTCTGGGTGAGCGTCCAAGCTGGGGCCAGGGGACCTGGCTCGTGCTCTTTGCGGCTTGGAGCTGATCTTCGATCCAAACCTGATCGTGGGCTTCGACAAGGCCGATGACGCCGGGGTGTACAAGATCACAGATGATATCGCGTTGATCCAAACCGTCGACTTCTTCACCCCAATTGTCGACGACCCCTACTGCTTTGGACAGATCGCTGCCGCCAACGCGCTAAGCGATGTTTATGCCATGGGCGGACGGCCGCTGTGTGCGATGAACATCGTGGGATTCCCTGCACAGACCATGGACATCTCCGTTCTTCACAACATCCTGCGGGGCGGCCTCGACAAACTGCGCGAGGCGAATACAACGTTGGCCGGAGGGCACACGGTAGAGGATCCCGAACTGAAGTATGGTCTGAGCGTGACCGGCATTGTGCACCCGGAGAAGGTGGTGACCAACCAGGGCGCCCGGCCGGGCGACATTCTCGTGCTCACCAAGCCGTTAGGGACCGGCATCGTCAACACGGCCATCAAGGCAGAGTTGGCCAGCGCGGAGGCCACAGCGGAGATCACCGCCTCGATGGTCATGCTCAATCGCGCCGCGGCAGATGTCATGGCGCGCTTCACGGTGCATGCCTGCACCGATATCACCGGCTTTGGGCTGGTCGGCCATATCACCGAAATGGTAGCCGGATCAGATGTTGCGGCAATCGTGAATGCCTCGCGCTTGCCGCATTTCGCCTCGGCCCGGGAGTACGCCGCCATGGGTCTCCTGCCAGCCGGCCTGCATCGCAACCGGGAGTACTGTGAGTCCTCGTCGATCGAGAAGGTGGGTGTGCCGCTTGAGATGGCCGATCTTCTCTACGATCCCCAAACCTCGGGAGGGCTCCTGATCGCGGCGCCGGCCGAGCAAGGAGACGAACTCCTGTCCGCTCTTCACGATGCGGGCGTCACCGCCGCGTGCGTGGTGGGAAGCATCGACAGCTCCGCCCCCGGCAAGGTAATCATCACGCCCTGACCGACCGGCAGCCTGAGCGACCGGCGGCCCTTACCGACTGGCAGTCTGAGCGACCGGCAGCCCTGACCGACCGCGGCCATGATCGGGACAGAGCCCCTCTATCCCTTTCTTCTGAGCCGTTCGTCGATCCCCTCCAGGTCGAGATTCCGATCGAAGGTTTCGCGCAGGACTCGCCAGGCATCTTCCGTGCGGTCAGCATCGACCAGAAAGCGGGCCAGGTGCAGAGCGATCCGCTCGTCGTCCGGGCAGGTCTGGTGCGCCTCACGCAACACGTTTGGAAGCCGGCGATCCTTCGCCCGCTCATAGGTCTGGATGAGTCCCACCCAGGAGTCCGCGTGGTCCCACACCTGTTCGAGCGCTCGTTTGAAGGCGAACTCGGCCTGGTCCAGTTCGCCGTTCTCAAGGGCCAGGATCCCCTGCCGGTACCGAGACCTCATTTTGAGATCGCGGTTGTAAGGCCCGATCTCATCCGCGGGATTGGGCAGCTCCAAGGCGACGCCGCGCTGGGCGGGCGGAAAGAACCAGACCGCCTGCGAGTCGACCCGTGCCGGGTTCTGTGGCAGATCCCGTGACGTCGCCGTCAGATAGCCGAGACTCCGCAGGCGCTCCTCCTGCTCGGGTGACAGTGTCATCTCGTCGGCCTGCTCATGTCCCCGGGCCAACGAGGTGAAGGCCACTGCCGTCATGAGCTCATGCAGAGAATCCCGCATGGCAGGCATCTGCTCAACCAGATTCATCGTTTCAGCGCTGTCCTTCGATAGGTTGTACAGCTCGTCGCGCGGGCCGTGGATGTATTTCCAATCCTGCGTTCGAAGTCCCTGGAGCTCGCTCCACTTGTGGGACAGGCGTGGCCGGAATGTCTCCAGATAGGCCAGGCGCTCAGCCTCCTCCGCCGCCGCCGGAACGGGCCGCGCGCCGGTCCTCGCTGGGCCGCTTTCCGCGCATTCGATGACGGCGTGACCGCTGCTCACGGACGGCGGGTCCATTCCCATCAAGGCGCACAGCGTTGGCGCGACATCGATTGTCCTTACGAGGTCATCGAGCCGGATTCCGGTGGGAAGGGCAACGGTCTCGGCGGCCGCACTCGAGTCCGGCCGGGCCCAGCCGCTCAGGATGAAAGGAACATGCATTGTTTCCTCGTATAGCAGGAATCCATGCAGATCCTCGCCATGGTCACCGAGTCCCTCGCCATGATCGCTGACGAAGGCGATCAACTGGTGTTCCTCCGCCCAGCCTTCTCTCAATGGCTCGAGCAACTGCCCGATCTGATCGTCCACAAAAGCGATCTCCCCGTCGTAGGGGCTCGCATACAGTTCATTGTACGGGGGCGGCGGATCCTGGGGGATGTGCGGATCGAAGAGATGCACCATCAGAAACACGTCTTCGCCGCTGTGTTGACGTGCCCATTCCAGGGCACAGGCCACGGTGGCGTCGGCCCGCCGCTCAACGCCCGCCACAGACTCGGAAAACGGCTTCAGTTCGGGATCATATACTGTGTAGGCGCCCGACATGTCGTCGTCATAGACCTCGAACCCCTGATCCAGACCGTGCTGGCGGCCGATGACCGCCGCTGAAACAAAGGCGGCGGTGCGAAAGCCGCAGGCCGAGAAGCGCTCGGCCAGGGTCGTCCAGGAGGCTCCCAACCGGAAGGGGCCATTGTCGCGTATGCCATGCTGGAGCGGATAGACACCGGTCAGCAGGGTGCTGATACTCGGCAGCGTCACGGGCACGGCCGTGACCGCTTGTTCGAAGAGGATCCCCGCGTCGGCCAGCGCGTCGATTGTCGGCGTATCGATCTCATCGTATCCGTAGCACCCCAGACGGTCCGCGCGCAGGGTATCGACGATGATCAGCAGCACCAGATGCCCCTGGCCGGACCGCCCCTCCCATCCACAGCCGGGCATGAACAGAACAACAGCCAGCAAGGCAGCCAGCACGCGAACCGGCACGCCAGCCAGCAAGGCAGACAGCACGCGAGCCGGCACGCCAGGTGCCACCGGCGGGGTCTGGGCGCTAGGTCGCCGCCCTCCATTGGATCCAGGTACTCTGCCCAACGCCATCCTTCCTCCAAACACCCTTGCCCCCCACCAACCCATCGGTGCACCACCGCTCATCCCTACACCACGACCCATCCGGACACCACCACCCATCCGGACACCACCGCCCATAGGGCCCTGAGCCCTCCTCAGCCTAGTGAGATTGGCGTTCACCGGCAACGCCCGCGCGGCCACGAGCGCGGGACCTTGCACCGCAACCATTCCAAACCTCTTGCTTTTCGATCGATCGTGTTGCGAGAATGCCACCGGAGCCCGGTACATGATCGACTGCGGATAGTGGAGGCTCTCTGGATGGCGATTACTTATTCGATCGACCAGCCTGCCAGGATTCTGAGGACAGATGTCCGGGACGAGGTGACCAACGCCGACGTAAGAGAGTACCGGGAGCGCCTCGCACGGGATCCCCGATTCGTCCCCGATCTGCACCACCTGGTCGTTGCAACCGCTGTAACGAGCATCAAGGTCTCGGGGGAGATGATCCGCTCGCTTGCGGCCACCGATCCCTTCGCCAAGGAGACCAAGCGGGCCATCGTCGTTTCCGGCGATGAGTCCTATGGCCTGGCCCGCATGTTTCAATCGCTGACGGTCAAGAAGGATAACCTTACGCGCCTCTTTCTGGATGTGGCCGAGGCCGAGGCCTGGCTGCAACAGACTGACTGAGTCGGGAGGATTCCTCGTGCAGCTACTGGCCAATGGTGAAGGTGAATCGGGTGTTGTGGCCGCCGTGGCGGCCCTGCTCGCCGGTCGGAGTGCCATCGATGCCGTCGAGACCGGCATCTGCCTGGTCGAGGATGATCCCGCGGTCCATTCGGTGGGGCGCGGGGGAATTCCCAATCTGCGTGGCATCGTCGAGTGCGACGCGTCCATCATGGAGGGACGCACCCGCATGTGCGGAGCCGTCGCGGGATTGCAGGGTGTCCTCCACGCCATCTCCGTCGCGCGGGCTGTCATGGAGCGGCTTCCGCATGCCTTTCTCGCGGGGGAAGGCGCGCGCGCCCTGGCCCGTGAGATCGGCGTCCCGCTGGGGGAGTTGCTGACCCCCGAGGCCCGGGCCACGTATGAAAGGCGAATTCACGATCACGCGCCCGAAGTGCATGCATCCCAGAGCACACCCGATTGCATCGGAGCGGCCTGGGCCTCCGCGCGGCACACCGCCTGCAAGGGAACGACCGTCTATCTTGCCCGCGACCGGGACGGACGTATGGCGGGAGGGGCGAGTTCCTCGGGATGGCCCCTGAAGTACCCCGGCCGGGTGGGCGACAGCGCGGTCATCGGTGCCGGACTGTATGTGGATGAGCGCTACGGGGGATGCGCCTGCACTCACACGGGCGAGATGACCATTCGCTGCCATACGGCGTCGCGGGTCGTCCACCAGATGCGGGCGGGGGCGGGTGTCGAAGAGGCCTGCCGGGATGCCATTCGGGATCTTCACGGGCTGGAAGAGGGCCTCCTCGGCCCGGTTGCGATTCATGCCATGGATCCGCAGGGCCGGGCGTGCGTCCTGAGCACAATGCCGCTTCCTTCCGATGCGGCCGCGTGGTTCTGGGACCCTGTCGCGGGGGATCCGGTTCGGATTGAGGCGAGATTCTTCGGACCAGGGAGGTAGAAGCCTCTTCGGTAACCTCGGCAGCCAAGGGCGCGCGGGCGATCCACAAGCAACGTATGACCCAGATGGTTGGCTTGCATGGCTTCCCGCAAACGGACCGCCACGCGCTCCCTGTGCTTACCTGCCAAGGTGGCCGGCCAGTGTCTGGCCGGCGGGCTCCATCGGAAAAGAACAGCAATTGCATGAAGGAGGTTGGTCGATCCCTTCATCTTCACTAATTGTAACCCAAACAAGGGATGGCTTTCCAGGCGGCCAGTCAATGGCAATGTGGGTTCGGTTAGGGTATGCTTCGTACCTACCGGCGCCCCAATCCCCTCCCCCACCGTTCGATAGCACATGTATACAATCGGGTGTCGGATCCGGGTGACCCGACCAGGCGTGCCCCCAAAACCCTCAAATGATTGTCTTATAATAGGATAGGCCTGCTCGGCCCGGGACCAAGACAGAGCTGGGCCCTACCGCGGCCTCCTGTCGGGAGCGGCCTGCCGCTCCATATTGAACACCGTCTCCAAGTAGCTTGCCAGATTGACCTTCTTGTTCACCACGCCCAGCTTCCGGCGAATGTTGCGGCGATGGGTGCTCACCGTATCCGGGGCCAGATTCTCCACACCGGCGATCTCTTTGACCGTCAGCCCGCGGCGGATGAGGTTGCAGATGCGGATCTCGGTCGGCGTCAGGCTGGCCAGATCCTTCGACAGTTTGTCGACGAATGGTGACGTGATCTCGCTCAGGCTTTGCTCGATCTGATCGACGACCTGGGCCTCGCCGCCGGGCAATCCCCGGCGAAGCGATTGAAGCATCGGCAGGATGACCTTGTTCACGCTGCTGATGACGCTTTCCTCCACCCGGCGACGGTCGGTCTGGATGTTGGCCAGGATCTCCCGCAGTGCCAGGTTCTTCTCCTCCAAGGCCTGGCGCGCGGCGTCGAGTTCAGCCGTGCGCCGCACGACCTGGCCCTCCAGATGACGCCGGTACTCGCGGTTCTCCTTGATCAGCTGGGCGCGTTCCAACGCCTTGCAAACCGAATGCTCCAGCACCGTCATGTCCTGAATCGGCTTGATCAGGTAATCCCAGGCGCCGAGCCGCAGCGCCTGAACGGCATCCTCCATCACGCCCATCCCGGAAACGACAATCACCGGAGTCTCGGGACTGCGGGCGCCCAGGTTCGCGAGCACTTCAAGTCCATCCACGCGCGGCATCCGCAGATCCAGGAGGACCAGATCCGGCCGGGATTCCTCGAACAGCTCGAGCGCGACACGTCCATCCTCGGCCTCGATCGTCTCGAATCCAAGGTCCTCCAGATGCCCGGCCATGCTCTGGCGGATCGATTCGTCATCATCCACGACCAGGATCACATTCTGCATCCAGAACGAGGCATCCTTCTGGGTCCGATGGGCCGAAAAGGACTGCCAAGACGTGACATGCCTGCCTTCCCCACCAACGTCGGAGAAGGTCCTGGGTGGATTCGCGGGCTTGTGCTCCATTCTCTCTCCCTGGCTTTCCAGCGCGGGGACACCGGCTGGTGCAATGGCCTCCGGACAACGCCTACGCGCCGGCGGGGCAGAAGGCTTCCCAACAGCGGCGGCGCCCGTGGCGTGGGGTCGCATATCAGGGCCGCATCTTATTGACTGAGCGGCAATCGCACAACAAAGCAAGTTCCCTTGCCGGGCTGGGATTCGACCGTGATGGTTCCGCGATGGTGTTCCACGACAATGAAGTAGGAAACCGAAAGGCCCAGGCCGGTACCGACCCCGGGAGGCTTGGTCGTGAAGAACGGCTCGAACACCCTGTGGCGCACTCCCTCCGACATGCCCGGCCCATTGTCCTCGATCTCGATCCGAACGGTCTCATCTTCGCGACGGATTCGGACCGTCAGCCTCGCTCCGGCGTCGCTGTCATGCTTGTCGCGAAGCGCTTGGGCGGCATTGCGAAACAGGTTGAGCAGGACCTGCTCGATTTCGATCTCCTGGCACTCCACCGGCGGCAGATCGTCCTCATAGTCACGCACGACCTCGATGTCGCGGAAGGAGTAGAGCTTCTTGAGATCGAAGTCCTGGGCCGCCAGCTCCAGAGAACGATCGACAATGCCCACCATGTCGTGCGGCTGCGCAACCGTGCTTGCCTTGCGGCTGAAGCTCAGCATGTTCTGAATGATCCGTGCGGCCTTGCTGCCGGACGCCCGAATGGACTCGAGCATCGAGAGGATGCCGCGGGCATCCATGTACGCCGCGATGGACTCCATGTTCGTACCGCACTCGCGCGCGACCCGGTCGTTGGAGGCATAGCCCGGACACAGGCGGTTCAAGACGACATGGGCATTCTGCACCATGCCCCCCAGGGGATTGTTGATTTCGTGGGCCATGCCCGCGGCCAATCCCCCTACCGACAGCATCTTCTCCGACTGGATCATCATCTGCTCGAGGCGAACGCGCTCGGTGATGTCATCGATCCTCAGCACGGCACCTTCCGCATTTCCGGTCGTCAGCGGATAGATCGTCAGATCGTACATACGCAGTTCGCCGTCCACCTCCCAACCAACCTTGGAGACCAGACGGACTTCCTGACGACGGATCGCCTCTTCCACGGTGGGCAGTTGGCCCGACAGGTTGGGAAACACGTCCGCGAGCGGGCGCCCGAGGGACGCCGCTGAGGATCGCTTCATCAAGCGGGCCGCCTGGTGGTTCCACTGGGTCACCGCCAGCGACGTGTCGACCCCCACCATGACCGACGGCATCGAGTCGATCGTGCTCTGCAGCAGCTCGCGCAGCAGGGTCATCTGCCGCTGCGCATGCGTGCGCTCGGTGATGTCGCGTACGAATACCAGGTCGGCGGGACGATCTTCGAATCGGACGATGCCGCCGCTGATCTCAACATCGATGTCGTGTCCCTGCTTGTGCCGGACCGCGGCCTCGTACGGGGTGGGAACACTCTCGCCGGCCAGCCTGCGCTGGTAGCGGTCCACGACCAGCGCCGCCCAGGCCCCGCTCAGATACCTCTCGAACGACGTATTGATGATCTCCTCGAGGCCATATCCGATGATCTCCGCCATTCGGCAATTGGCATACTTGATCAAGAAGTCCTGCACGATGAGAATCCCATCGTTGGCGCGCTCGACGACGTTGCGGTACTTCTCTTCGCTCTCCCGCAATGCGCGGGAAGCCCTGGACCGCTCCGTGATGTCCAGGGCTGTGAATGATATACCCAGATCGTGATTCGAGGGATCCAGGGGTGTGGAGTTGAGCAGCACCTCGATGATCTCGCCGTCCTTGCGGCGCCAACGGGTCTCCACCGAGCCGGATCCGTGTTCCTGAATCTGCCGGTACTTCTCTCTCCCCACGGACTCGAATTCCTCATCGGTGGGATAGATCATCCGCGCACTCTGGCCCACCAACTCCTCACTGGTATAGCCCAGCATCTCGCAGATCCGGTCATTGACCTGGATCATGATCCGCTTGCGCACCACCCCGACGCCGGTCGGCGCCGCTCGAAAGATGCTGCGCAGCCAGGCTTCACTGCGAATCAGGGCCGCTTCCGTCTCCCTCTGGATGGTGATATCGATGCCGGTCCCGACCACGAAGATCCGATCGCTGCGGGCATCCCGGAAAAAGGAGTTGGACCACTCGATCAGGCGCAGGTCGCCTTGCTTTGTGAGCCAGTGGTTCGTGTAATGGACCAACGTCTGCTGCCGGCACAGCATCTCGAAGACTTCCTGAACGCCGTCGCGCTCCCCGGGCGGAATCAGCGTCTCCCAGACCGGCCGATCGCGGACTTCCTCGAACCGGTAGCCGGTACATTCCTCGCACACCCGGTTGAAGAGCACCGGACGTCCTTCCGTATCCAGGACCACGATCAGGGCATTGACCGTGTCGAGCAGAAGCCGGCTCAAGCGGTCCAACTCGAACAGGACCGACGCCCCTGGCCTGGAATCCTCTGAATGCATGAGTGTACCTCTCCCGATTCTTCCCATTGCGGTCCCGTGCATTTTGATGGCGAGCCGGACAGGGTGCAAGACATGGTTGCGCGAGTTGCCTTGATCGCGGTCGCTGGGTGCCCGAGTATGGTCGCAGAAACCGCGCACGGAGGTTCCGCGGATGCGCGACCCGGCACCGCGTGGCCTTGTGCCGGCGTGGCGGCGCCCGCGTGGCCGGGCGCTCGCATGGCCCGGCACCGCGTGGCCCGATGTGCGCCCGGGCCTGGCGTTCACCCCGCCCGGTGCGCCGCTCGAATCGGGAGGGATGCGATGAATCCATTCGACGCCCTGATCACATTCTGCTACACGTCCGATCTGGAGCAGACGGCCTCATTCTACGAGAACACACTCGGCCTGCCTCTTGTTCTGGACCAGGGAGGATGCCGGATCTACCGAGTCTCCGAGCGGGCCCACCTGGGGTTCTGCGGGCGCCGGCAGGCCGGCCGACCGGAGGGGGTGATCCTCACTCTGGTCACCCACGACGTTGATGGATGGTATGCGCACTTGTGCAGGCTGGGCGTGGACTTCGAGCACGCGCCGAGACACAATGAGGAGTATCGCATCTACCACTGCTTCTTCCGCGATCCCAACGGGTATCTGTTGGAGATCCAGCGGTTTGATGATCCCGCCTGGGATCAACCGGGTGAGCGCACGCGGACATGAGGCCCGGCTGGCCGGGATGTGCGCCGACCGGATGGCCAGACGCCTCTTGCGCAACCGGTTGACGCGGTAGGCATCCACAGAAAGGCGGGCGGGAACGTGTCGCATCCATCGATCGGGCCGCGCATGCTGCTTCTGCTGACCTCGGCGATCTGGGGATTCGCATTCGTGGCCCAGCGCGCCGGTATGGCGCACGTCGGCCCGTTCACGTTCAACAGCATCCGTTTCTTGCTCGGCGCCCTGACCCTGGTGCCCTTCCTCCGCATCCACCGGCTTTCAGCGGGAAGCGCGACCCCTCCCTGGTCCGGCCGGCGAGTGGCGGTGGCTTCCGTGATATCGGGCACGGTGCTGTTCGCGGGAGCCTCGCTCCAGCAAGCCGGCATCGTGTACACCACCGCCGGCAAGGCCGGGTTCATCACCGGCCTCTACGTCATCATGGTTCCGCTCCTGGGGCTTCTCTGGCGCCACCGTCCAGGCCCCTTCACATGGACCGGCGCGGGCTTGGCCGTCGTCGGTCTGTACCTGCTAAGCATCCAGGAAGGACTCAGCATGGCGCGGGGCGACTTGCTGGTCCTGCTGGGCGCAGTCTGTTGGGCCGTGCATGTACTGATCGTGGGCCAATACGCGCGCGCCGTCGGCCCTCTGAGGTTGGCGTTTCTGCAATTCCTGGTCTGCGGCCTCCTGAGCTTCCTCGTCGCGCTCCTGATCGAGCCGGTGTCCCGGTCGGGCATCCAGGATGCCGCCGGGCCGCTGCTCTACGGAGGGTTCCTCTCCGTGGGGACGGCCTTCACGCTGCAGGTCATTGCGCAGAAGCATGTGCCGCCATCCCATGCGGCGATCATCATGTCTCTCGAAACCGTCTTCGCTGCCCTTGGCGGATGGCTGCTGCTCCACGAGATGCTCTCGCCGCGCTCCCTGGCCGGATGCGCTCTCATGCTGATCGGGATCGTCGTGTCACAGATCGACCCGCGTCCGGTCGCCCCCCCTTCATCGCAAGGCGGTGGGACATGGCAACATCCTAACGAGAAGGCAGTTACCAGCTGACACCCGCGGAAACGCCCGCTGCGTCCCCCGCTTACTCGAACCTGCAGTAAGAGGTTCTAGCCGCCGATATTCGTAGCAGTTGAGGGTTATCTCGGCGTCTCGGAAGCCGAATTCTCGCGGGACGCATACGATCCGACATCAGGAAACAAGCACCATGCTCCGGAAGCCGCATATGTGGCGTGCGAAACGTGTCTTTCTTCAAGAGGCGGTCCGTCCGATCGGCTCGGTGATTCTGCTTGGCCTCTCGCTGAGCGTGGGCGGGGCGGTCTACATCCGCTGGGATCAAACCAGGCACATCCTGGAGACGCTTCAGAACGAAGCGCAGGCGCGAGCCCATGCGCTCGAGACGCAGATCGAGCACAACGAGCGCACGCTCCTGCAGATGGTGCACTGGCAATCGGAGACCGAGCCCGAGCCGTGTTCCTGGTTGACGGCACACGCCGCCGTGCACCAGGCGCATCTGCCATGGCTCGCCGGGATCTACTGGGTCGGAGCCGAGGATGCCCATCGCGGCACGATCAGCGACTCCCAGTGGGTTCTCACCCAGCAAGCGCACGACTCACGCGCGACGGCTTACTCGACCGTTCATCCCGGAGATGGAACGGAGTCCGAAGAGCCCCACATTGCCTTCGCAATCCCTGTTGGGGCCTCGCGACAGGGAGACCCCCCCGTGGGCTTCTGGCTCGGCGAGATCGCCATTGACCGACTCCTTCACACAGCGCTTCCTCTGGCGACTGTCCCCGGACTGCATGTGCGACTGTGTGACGACTCCGCTCCCGCTGCTCGCTCCCTGCTGTCTGCCTGGCCGGATCCCACCTCGCCGGGACCCTCGGCCTCCACCTTGCCGGGACCTTCAGCCTCCACCTTGCGGGAGCGCTCGGATTCCCCCTGCGACGGGAGGTACCCGGCGGATGCGCGCCTTGCGCATGTCGCCTTCCTCCAGCTGGGGGGCCGGCAGTGGTCGCTGCACACGCTCTACACTCGCGACTATGTGCGCGCCCGCCAAGGCGGTGCCAGCGGCTGGTGGCTGGGGATCGGCTTGCTGGCGACGGCCGCCGCCACCGCGATTCGAGCCGGCCGGACTCGGTCCGGAACCCTTCCGGCGGAAACATTGCATGCCGCGCAAGGACGTCTCCGAGAACAGCAGATGCGCTTCGACACGATCGTGGAGTGCATGTCGGACTGGGTCTGGGAGACCGACGCGCAGGACCAGTATTCATACTGCTCTCCGCGAGTGACGGAGGTGCTCGGATACCGGCCCGATGAGATCACCGGTCACTCCCGGCTGGACACCATGCCGGTTGAAGAGGCCAAGCGGATTGCGGCCATAGTGGCAGGGATCACGAATGAACGGCGGGCCTTCCGCGACCTGGAGAACTGGAACCTGACCAAGGATGGGCACCTTGTCTGTTTGCTATCGAGCGGCAAGCCGATTTTCGATGAGAAAGGAGATTTCCTCGGCTACCGCGGCGTCAGTACGGAGATCACCGATCGTGTGCGGGCCGCGGCCGACTTCGCCGAGGCGCTCGCGCAGCTCAGGAGCATCCTGGATGCAGCCACCCAGGTGGCGATCATCACGACCGATCTCTCCGGCACCATCACCGCCTTCAACACGGGCGCGGAGAAGATGCTGGGCTATCGAGCCGCCGAGGCGATCGGCACGCTGAGCCTGCTAAAGCTCCATCTGCCCCAGGAGATCCGCGCCCGCGGCCACGCACTCAGCGAAGAGCTCGGCTACCCCGTCGATGACTTCGATGCCATCGTCGCCCATGTCCGCCGGGTGGGGAGCGACACGGCCGAGTGGACCCTGCTGCGCAAGGACGGCAGCCGTCTCGCGGTCAGCTTCGCCTTCACCGCCATGTATGATGACGCCGGCAGTCTGAGCGGGTTTCTGGGAATCGCGCAGGACATCACCGAACGCAAGCGTGACGAGGAGGAACTGCGCAGGCTGGGCCGCGCCGTGGGGCAGGCCAGCGACGGCATCGCCATCACGGATTTGGAGGGTACGCTCCAATTCGTCAATCCAGGGTGGGTCGAGATGCATGGCGGCCGCGCCGAAGAGGGGCCCGGCCAGCATATCAGCTTCTTCCACACGCAGGAGCAATACGACAAGGAGTTGGCCCCGTTCGTCGAGCGCACGCGCCGGTTTGGAAGCCAACAGGGTGAGGTCGGGCATCTGCGCGCGGACGGTTCTCTGTTTCCCGCCTGGGCATCCTGCACCGTCCTGGAGGATGAAAGCGGCCGCTCGATCGGCTTCGTGCACGTGGTGAGCGACATCACCAGCCGCAAGCGGACCGAGACGGCCCTGCGCAAAGCCAAGGAGGAGGCGGAAATCGCCAATCGTGAGCTCGAGCGTTCCGTCGAGCACGCGAACCGGCTTGCCCTGGAAGCCGAAATCGCCAACGCCGCCAAGAGTTCGTTCCTGGCCAACATGAGTCACGAGATCCGTACGCCCATGAACGGCGTGCTGGGCATGGCCAGCCTCTTGCTCGACACGCAGCTCGATCCGGAACAGGCCAACTACGTTCAGACGATGCGCAGCTGCGCTGACTCCCTTCTGACGATCATCAATGACATTCTCGACTTCTCGAAGATCGAAGCCGGCAAGATGGACCTCGAAGTCCTCGATTTCGATCTGCGCACGACCTGTGACGACATGAACAGCATGTTGGCGATCCGCGCGCAGGAGAAGGGCCTTGACTATCTGTTCCGAATTGATCCCGAGGTACCGTCGCTCTTGAAGGGCGATCCCGGCCGGCTGCGCCAGGTCTTGGTCAATCTGATCGGAAACGCGATCAAGTTCACGACCGAAGGCCAGGTCCGGGTACAGATCGATCTGCTCGAGGAAACCGGGCGCAAGGCGCGCCTACGCTTCCGCGTTTCCGATACGGGCATCGGCATCGCCGCGGAGAAGGCCAAGAGGTTGTTCGCACCTTTCACCCAGGCGGACGTGTCCACCACGCGCAACTTCGGCGGCACCGGTCTGGGGCTTACGATTTCGAAGCGGCTGGTCGAAATGATGGGCGGCCAGATCGGCATCGACAGCACGGAAGGCTCCGGATCGACGTTCTGGTTCGAGGTGCTCTTCGAGAAGCAGATCGACGTGCTCGACTCCCCCCCCGATACCCGGGGCGAATTGCGCGACAAACGCATCGCAATCCTGGAGGGCAATGAGGCGTCCCGCTCACACTTGTGCGCACTCTTCGACTCCTGGTCATGCCGGTACGAGGTTGCCGCGGACGAGGAAGAGTTGCACAGCCTCGTAGTTCGCTCGGCAGAGCGGGACCAGCCGTTCGATGTCGTGATCATCGACCTGTCGGCCGACAGCCGGTCGCGGGAAGAGATCGCCGTTCAGATGCACGGCCGCGAGGAAATCGGGGCGCCGCTGCTCGTGGCCCTGGCCGCCGTGGGCCAGCGGGGGGATGCCAAGCGCCTCGAGACACTCGGCTTCTCGGTCTACCTTCCCAAGCCGGTCAGTGCACAGCAACTCGAGCAGTGTCTGACCACGGCCCTGGGGAGAGAGAGGGGCCCTGCGGCGGCCGCGCTTCCCATCGTGACAAGACACAGCGCAGCCGAGGCTCACAAGCAGTGCGTGCGAATCCTGCTGGTCGAAGACAATGTGGTGAATCGCATGGTCGCCCTCAAGATGCTCGAACGGCTGGGCTACCATGCGGACGCGGTGTGGAATGGGGCGGAAGCAGTCCGGGCCCTCGCGCAGAAGAGCTACGACCTCGTGCTCATGGACATCCAGATGCCGGAAATGGATGGGTTCGAGGCCACCGAGGCCGTGCGCTCCGGCCGGGACGGCATCCTGAATTCGCGGATTCCGATCATCGCCATGACAGCCCATGCCATGAAGGGCGATCGCGACAAATGCCTGGAGATGGGGATGGACGACTACATTTCAAAGCCGATCCGGCCCGACCTGCTCGAAGAGGTACTGACGCGCTGGATCGATCGTCCATGCACGGGAATTGACGACACAAACAACCACGCGGACGGCCGCTCGGACAACCACGCGGACGGCCGCTCGGACATCCACGCGGACGGCCGCTCGGACAGCCACGCGGACGGCCGCACGGACATCCACGCGGACGGCCCGCGCCCACCTGCAGCAGCCGAATCGGACGAGCAGGCCGCCTGATGCCCCAATGAAGAACCCCGGCAGAGGGGCCTCGGCCGGGGTTCGCTTGAGCGCACTCAGAACTCTGATGCCTGATGGGGACAGCGCCAAACCCTCAGGTCTTGGTAACGGGCCGACACAAGTCAGCAACCCTGCCGGCGCGCCCTCCCGAGGGGTTCACGGTCATTTTCGCTGACCGCCGATCCCGCAGGTTCGCACATAACGATTCCCGATTGGAGCCCGAATG
Source organism: uncultured bacterium (assembly GCA_964417675.1). Classification (GTDB taxonomy): domain Bacteria; phylum Eisenbacteria; class RBG-16-71-46; order CAIMUX01; family WJJG01; genus CAYQJL01. The sequence goes on from CAYQJL010000272.1 coordinate 22,178, forward strand.
CGTTACTTTCAGAATCCGGCTCCGAGTGCGCATCCTACCTCTTTGCAAAGTACGTGCCAAGAACAGCGCCTTTGCACACAACGACTCGTGAAAGTGTAAATTCTTCTCAAACAAGGCGCTAGGTCATGATGGCCGGCGCACCACAGGTAGGGACGGAGAGACACGTGGAACCCTGGGCAAGAACTGTCAATCATAGGATTACACTATTTTCGATTTGGTCCCAATGATCCGTTTTCGAGCTTCGCGACTGTAGCTTCCAAGTTGACACACATATCAACAGCTCGATCCCATAGGAAGTTACAGTGACCATGTGTGTCAACTTACAATTTACATTGGGTGCACATTAGTACCCGGTTCATGCTTCATGAAGATACTTGCATGCACAAAGGCACTCACATGCGCGGCCCATGAACTCACGGGCGGCTACCGCGCCACCGGGATCCGGCCTTACTCCTCCGCCTCCCCGCCGGGGTACTGCGAACGGAAGTCCTGGACGCGCAGCCCGGCGCGCTCAGCCGCCTTGTAGAGCGCCTGGCGCGAAATCCCCATGGCGTGCGCGGTCCGGCTGACCGACCCGCGATGGATCTGCAGCATGGCGGTCAGGTATCCGCGCTCGAAGCGCCGCAGGGCGTGTTGGCGTGCCTCATCCCACCCCAACCTGATGTAGCCGGCTCCGGCGGCGATCGTGGCAAACTGCTCGACATCGATGTGGGTGGACCGCGTAAAGACCACCGCGCGTTCGATCAGGTTCTCCAGCTCTCGGACGTTCCCAGGCCAATCGTGTGCGAAGAGCAGGGCCTCGGCCTCGCGGGTCAGTCCCTCGATGCGTTTTCCGAGCGCATCTGCCTTCAGCTTCAGGAAGTGCCGGGCCAGGGCCGGAATATCGTCCTTGCGCTCCCGCAGAGGCGGGATGTGCAGGGCCACGACATTGATCCGGTAGAACAGATCCTTGCGCAGCAGCCCGTCTTTGACCGAGGCCTCCATATCGCGGTTGCTGGAGCAGATCACCCGCGCATCGGCCCGTCGCAACAGCTCCGAACCCACGCGGGCGAACTCGCCCGACTGCAGTGCCCGCAGCAGTTTCGGCTGAAGAGCCAATGGCATCTCCGTGATCTCATCCAGCAGAAGCGTGCCTTGATCGGCCAACTCGAAGCTGCCCCGGCGGGTCGCAACCGCTCCCGTGAAGGCCCCCCGCTCATGCCCGAACAGCTCACTCTCCACAAGGCCCTCGGGGATGGCGGCGCAGTTGATGGCGACGAAGCTCTTGCGCGCGCGCGGGCTTTGCTGATGGATGAACCGGGCCAGAACCTCCTTGCCGGTTCCGTTCTCACCCGTGATCAGGACGGCGCTCCCCACTCGCGCCACGGTGGCCGCATCGCTGATGAGACGCTCGATCACCTCGCTGGCGCCGATGAATGCGCGCTGGGTCTCGGCTGGCGCCTTGGTGAGCCCACTGCCCTGCGGGGACTGAAGCCGAAAGAGATCACAGATCCTGGTGGCCAGTTCTGCCAAATCACTCTCTTTGCAAGCGTACCCGCTCGCCCCCAGCTGCCCGGCCTGCAGAGCAATCTCCGGATCCACAGCGGAGGAGACCACGAACAAAGGGACCTGCGGATCTCGCTCGCGAATCCGACGCACGCACTCGAGTCCGCCGGGATGACCCGTGAGACCGGCGGAGATGACAATCGCGTCAAACCTGCGAGCGCCCGTCTCTCGCAAGGCGCCCCGCCCGTTCTGGGCAAAGTGCAGCTCGCATTGGCCTTGCAGCTCCTCCGCCAGCCGGCGGACAAAGGCCAGGTCTCCATCCACGAGGAGGGCGCTGGGCTGTTCGCTTCCCTGTCGCTGGACCATGGGTCACTCTCTCCGACCGTTTCGCAAGCGATGCTCAGTGTAGCGCCGGACCGCCGGAAGAATCAATCCATCCCCTTTCCCCCCGCCCACGTTTCACTCCAGGACCAACCTCGCCGCCGGTCGGGGGCCGGGCCCACACGGACCATCGCCGACCTCCCCGCGGGCCGGGGCCACACGGACCATCGCCGACCTCCCCGGGGGCCGGGCGCGTACGATCGTTCTGCTGGACTCTGGCAGACCCGGCGTTCGTGGCCGATTTGCGCCAACCGGCTCGCCGGGATCGCCGCCCTGTACCTTGCGGGCGCAGAGGGTGAGAATCTCCTGCGTCCTCATCATAAAGCCCCCACCATTCTTGGTCGAATCATACGTTGGATGCCGAGTACCGACTCCACGCGGGACATTCCGTGACACTCATATCTTGGGAGCATGCAAATGGGCGATAACAATCTCGTCTTCTTGGAAGTCATCGAGTGGTTCGATGAATCGGGGCAGGAGCTCGTCCACCGCATCCCCGCGGGGGGATCGGGCGAGATCAAGTACGGCGCCCAGCTCACGGTGCGCGACAGCCAGGCGGCCGCCTTCTTCTATCAGGGCAAGGCGGTCGAGGCCTTCGGTCCGGGACGCCACACGCTGGTCACCGCCAACATCCCCTTGCTCACCAAGATCGCCAGCCTGCCCTGGGGATTCAAGAGCCCCCTGCGCGCCGAGGTCTACTTCGCCAACATGAAGATCTTCACGAACCTCAAGTGGGGCACTCGTGATCCGGTGGCGTTCAAGGATTCCGAATTGGGCTTGATCCGCTTGCGGGCCTTCGGTGTCTTCAATCTGCAAATCGTACAACCGCTGCTCTTCATCAATACCATGGTCGGTACGCAAGGCATATTCACAACCGAGGACATCAGCGACTACTTGAACAAGGTGATCGTCTCCCGCTTCAACGACTTCATGGGCGAGATGCTCGATTCGATTCTCCATCTTCCCGCGAGATACGATGACATATCGAGCAACCTGAGCAACCGATTGGCCCAGGACTTCGACCGGTTCGGGCTGGCCTTGAGCGGCCTCTACATCAATTCGATCACACCGCCGCCGGAGGTGCAGCAGGCAATCGACGATCGCAGCCGGCTGAGCATGTTCGACGACATGAACAAGTTCATGCAGATGAAGGCCGCCATGGCCATCGAAAAGGCCGCGGCGGCCCAAGGGGGGGCAGGGGAAGGCCTGGGCATGGGCATGGGCATCATGATGCCCGCAATGTTCGCCCAATCCTTCGCCGGCGCGACGGCCACGGCGCGTGAGGCGCTCGCGGAACCGCAGATCGAAACCGTGGCCTGTCCCGATTGCCGGCATCAAGTCCCCAGCGACGCCCGTTTCTGTCCGTCATGCGGCCACCAGCTGCTCGTGTTCAGCAATTGCGCTCACTGCGGCAAGCATCTGGCGCCCAGCGCCAAGTTCTGCTCACGGTGTGGCCAGGCCGCCGCGGAGAAACCGGCGCCGAGGATTTGTCACCAGTGCAAGGCGGAGAACCTGGCAGACTCGCTGTTCTGCAACCAGTGCGGAGAGAAGCTACGGTAGATCGCCCGACACGCGCGCTGACACGGCGCACCGCATTGTCATGCCCGAGAGCGTCTGTGATACCGGCAGCCGCCTGTGTTGCAAACGGCCGATGCGTGCTGCAAACGGCCACCGTGTGTTGCAAACGGCCGCGGCGTGACCTTGCCGTGTGCCGTGGGGCAACAGGAGAGGCCGCCGTGGAATCAGCCGCGGAACTGAATGGGGAGGCCATGGCGCCGGGGTTGCAGATCGAGCATCCATGCCCGCAGTGCGGAGCCCCGCTGGTCCTGGAGGAGACGGATCGGCTGATCCGATGCGGGTACTGCCGCGTGAATTCCTATTTGACCACGCCGGACCTGTTCCACTATGTCCTGCCCCACCGCGCCCCGGACCGTGAGCTGGTGTACTTTCCATACTACAGATTCAGGGGTACGCTCTTCATCTGCGCCACGACCGGCGTGGAGTTCCGCTTGGTCGACGCGTCCCTGCCCGGTCAGGCCACGAGCTACTTCCCGCCCTCGGTCGGCGTCCGGGCGCAAACTCAGAAGCTGCGCTTCGCCGCCGCACAGACCCCGGGGACCTTTCTCGCCTTGCAGGTGGCTCGCGGGGTCGTTCCCGAGATTGTCTACAAGCGCTTCGGCCGTCAGCGGGACGAGACAACCTTGCACCAGGAGTTCATCGGGGACACGACCAGTGTAATCTTCGCCCCCTTCTACATTCACGGCAAACTCTTCGACGCCATCACCCGGCGGGCGGTTTCACGGGTCTTGCCCGATACGTTTGCCGGCGAACTGGAGAGCTCCTCGGCAACATCCCGGGACGTCAGCTTCATCGCCTCGGTCTGCCCGCAATGCGGATGGGACCTGGAAGGCGAACGTGATTCACTGGTTCTCGTGTGCCGCAACTGCGACTCGGGATGGCGCTCGGGGGCGGCGTCCTTCGAGCAGGTGCCCATGGCCCACATCCCCGCGCCTCCATCAAAGGCGCGGGCCGGCACGGGTATGTATCTGCCTTTCTGGCAGATCGCGGCCGACATCACCGGAATCGAGCTCAAGAACTACCGGGATCTGGTCCGGGTGGCGAACCTGGCGAAGGTCCTTCCTGGAAACGAAGGCGCGGGCAAGGTCCTGTTCTGGACACCCGCGTTCAAGGTTCGGCCCAGGATGTTCTTGGGACTGTCTCGCACGCTGACGCTGACGCAGGTCGCGCTCCCCCTGGCCGAGGGCTTGCCGGCGGGCGCCGCCTACCCGGTCACCCTACCGGCGGCCGAGGCCATGGAGAGCATCAAGGTCCTGATCGCGAGCTTCCTGAAGCCGGTGGATCATCTGCCTCAGCTTCTGCCCGGTCTGAGAACCCGGCCGCGGTCGGCCCGGCTCGTATTCCTGCCGTTCACGGCTGGTCATCACGAGTGGCAGAATCCGGATCTGCACCTCTCGATCCCCCGGCCCGTTCTCCGACACGCCGCCAATCTCTAGCCGGCGCGTCGATCCTTCCCCACGCCGGCCGTTCATTCCCCACGCCCGCGGGGGGGCATCATGTCCCCGGAGCAGCCACCGGCCACGCTCCGTAGCGACCACCAGCCATGCCACGTGGCTCCCCCATAGGCCGGATGGGCCGCACGGGCCGGATGGGCCGCACGGGTCGGATGGGCCGCACGGGTCGGATGGGCCGCACGGGCCGGATGGGCCGCACGGGTCGGATGCCGCGACTCTGACAGGGGGGCAGGCCGAGCCTCAGGGATCGGTCTGGCGGACCAATACGACCTTCCCCACGTTTCGACGGGCGTGGAGGTACTCATGCGCGGCAATGGCCCCCGCGACCGAAAGCGGGAAGGTGCGATCGAGTATCGGTCGCAGCTCCCCGGCCTCGAACGCCGGTCGCAGCTCTTGCATGGCTTCCCGCAAAACCCCACTGCGATCCCGCAGATGCAAGAGATGGACCCCGTGGACGCCGAGATTGGGCTGGATCAGGCCGGCGGCATGGAAGCGCGGCGTCCGCAGCCACGCCCAGGCCGCCCGCGGCCAGTTGCGTGTCCGCCCGGGAGCCGCCTGACTCAGGCCGAAGAAGACCAGCCGGCCCAGCGGGGCCAGCAGGTCCCGGCCGCGGCGGGTGGCCGACCCTCCCACCGGATCGAGGACAATGTCGATGCTCCGGGGGCCGAACCGCTTCTCGATCCGGCGATGCCAGGGGCCGGATGAGAGGTAGCAGGCTTCGACCCCCAGCTCCTGCTCCACGAAGCGACACTTCTCCCGCGTGCCGGCGGTGGCCAGAGCCTGCAAGCCACACCGGCGAGCCAGTTGGATCGCGGCGGTGCCGACCCCGCCCGCACCTCCCAGAACCAGCAACCGCTCGCCCGGCCGCGCCGCGGCCGCCCGATGCAGGCACACCCAGGCGGTGAGAAAGGCCACCGGAAACGCGGCGGCCATGGCTGGAGGCATGCCGGCCGGCCAGGGGAAGACCTGATCGCTTGGGACGACCAGTTCCCTGGCGTATCCGCCATGACGCAGCAGCGCAATCACTCGTTGCCCAGGAAGCCAACGCCCCCAGGCGCCCTCCGGCCCCGAGGCACCCTCCGAGTCCGGGGCAACTTCCCGGCCCGGGGCAACCTCCCGGCCCGGGGCACCTTCCCGGCCCGGGGCAACCTCCCGGCCCGGGGCACCCTCCGAGTCCGGGGCACCTTCCCGGCCCGGGGCAACCTCCCGGCCCGGGGCAACCTCCCGGCCCGGGACGGGCTCCGGGCCCACGGCGACGATCTCTCCGGCCACCTCGAACCCGGGACTGTATGGCCGGGGCGGAACGGTGCCGTAGAGGCCCATGCGCATGAGCAGGTCCGCGAAATTGACTCCGGCCGCCAGCACCCGCAGGCGGACTTCCCCGGCTCGCGGATCGGGCAGGTCGATCTCCCGCTCCATCAGGACTTCAGGCGGTCCCAGGCGTTCGATGCGGATCGCTCTCGTCTTCACCGGTGGCCTCCTATCGTTGGGGCGGCGGCGTTTCCATCTTCGGACCACAACCCCTGGGCTGACTCCGTCCGGCCCTGAGTCCCAGCCCCCGTCCCAGTCCCAGTCCCAGTCCCAGCCCCAGCCCCAATCCCAGCCCCGTCCCAGTCCCTTGCTCTTGCGCTGTCCGGTCGCTACACTCTCGATCCTACCCGATCAGATCGGTGCGGATCCGGTGCCATCTTGGAGGTCGATCATGATACCCCACGGTTGGGATTGGCAACGCATGTCCACCCAGGACCATGCGCAGAAGCGTTTCACGGCCGCCCTCCTGCCGGTCGGCACCCTGGAGGCCCATGACGGCGGCCCGGTGGGCACGGACAATTACATTCCTCTGGCTCTGTGCCGGGATCTGGCACCCAGACTCGAGATGCCCGTCCTGCCGCTGATGCCCTATGGCGTCACCAACTCCCTGCTGGCCTATGCCGGAGGCTGTACGCTGCGACCCGAGACGCTCGCCGGCTGTCTCTTTGATCTGGGGCTCTCGCTCCATCGCAACGGCCTGCGCCAGCTCATCGTGATCAACGGCCATGGGGGCAGCACGGCCCCCCTGCGCGACGCCGCCAAGCGCCTCTTCAAGGAGATCGGCCTGTTCGTGGCCGTCATCGATTGGTGGTTCGAGGCCGGCCCCGAGGCCGAGCGCATCTTCGGACCCGGCGGGATGGGCCATTCCGCCGTGGACGAGATGGCCGCCCTGGTGGGGCTGTGCCCCGAATTGCGCGACAGCGTGCCCGCCCGGGAGGTGCCATCTTTCTACAACTACAGAGGACTGGCCGTCTACCCCAGCCCGCGGCCGGTCATTACCTATGATCACCCCGACGACCCCGTCGACCTCGCGCGGCTCGCCCCGGAGCGATGCGACGAGTTCGCCAAGACAACCGTCGCCCTGCTCGAGAAGATGATTCGTGAGATCCGTGACGGATGGGACGCAATTGCCTGAACCTGTCCTCTCGACTTGCGTGATCTCGTTGTACACCTCTGTCTACGGCGCACCTCCATCTGTGGCTCACTCGCCGAACGACCTCGGGTAGAACGGTACACCTCTGTCCACGGCACACCTCCATGTGCGGGCCGCTGCGTCCCGTACATCTTGCCCGAAGCGCAATCCTCGTCACTACTTGCACGCTGATGATTCTCTAACACCACGCTCACGAGGCACACAAGCGACATTCGCGAGATGCTAACGTGCGGTTTGCCTCTCCGGCTTGCTACGGTTCTCCTGGGCGACGGCTCTGCCTCCGCGTAGTTCTGAGCAACTCTGCGTGGCAGCCATTCGACAGGGCCGCGCCCTTGTGGGGCAGCTGACTTGCCGGCTGGATCGTCGGAGAAGACAACCAATGAAACTCACTTGGGGAACAACGCACCCTCGGCTCCGAGTCCTGATCGCAAGATCTGCGGTCGGGGCTGCACCGCGGTGTCCACATGCTTGCACACATGCGCGTCAATCCCCATGAAGTGAGCCGGTGATCCGTACGAAGAACAGCATCGATCCCCCATCTCCACCAGCGCCACGATGGGTACCTAGGAGGAGGACTACCGAATGAAGACTCTGGCTTCCTGGAAGAAGGTCTTGCTTGCCGTGGGAATCGCCGCATGGGCCGGCGCTCCCGCAATGGCACAGCATACCTTCGACGGCAACATCGTCTACGGCAACTACGGCGGTTTCTGCAGGGATCGGGCTGGGTATGCCTGGGACTCCTGCGATCTCTTCACGATCTTCACGCATAACGACACGGGGATCGACCCCTTGCTCGGTGATCCGTACAACATCGACAACCCCAACTGGGTGCCGTCCTTGAGCAGCATCGCGGTTGGCATCAACGATGACGTGGTCAATGTCGTCTGGCCGTTCGACAGCTGCTACGAAGACAGCAGCGCCTACGGCGGCTGCGACCTCACAATGGAGGAGGTCTGCTACCGCGGCGCTCTGCCGCCGGCCGAGTGGGACGCGGACTGGACCCAGGGCTGGACCTACTACCTGTTCGACGGCACCGATCCGGTCACCGGCGAGCCCCGCACCGACATC